>NZ_JBSWYB010000003.1:0-216867 GCF_056160905.1 Leisingera sp. ABD4_442
CAGCTGATCCAGGGCGGGCTGGACATCGTGACCGGCGGCACCGACACCCATGTGATGCTCGTGGACCTGCGTCCCAAGGGCGTCACCGGCAACATCGCCGACAAGGCGCTGGGGCGTGCCCATATCACCACCAACAAGAACGGCATCCCGTTTGACCCGGAAAAGCCCACCGTGACCTCCGGCCTGCGCCTGGGCACGCCCGCAGGCACCACCCGCGGCTTCGGCGAGGCGGAGTTCCGCCAGATCGCCGACCTGATCATCGAGGTGATCGACGGGCTGGCGGCCAACGGTGAAGAGGGCAATGCGGATGTGGAGGCCTCGGTGCGCGCCAAGGTCGCGGACCTTTGCGCCAAGTTCCCGCTGTATCCGAACCTCTAAGCCTCTCCCAGGGTTGAAAAAGAAACCGCCGCGGCCCCCAGCCGCGGCGGTTTTGCATTACCACGGCGGCTCTCCCGCGCCCCGCCGGAGCATCCCGGCTGCCCTTGCGGGCCGCCCAGCTGCCCCGGCAAGGGCCTTGGGCCCGGCAGCGCCCCTGCGGGGCGCTGCCCGCACCCCGCCGCCAGGCGCGGTGCCATGCCCAAGGCTTTGCGGACGGCCGCAGGCGGGCCGCAGAAGGGGCGGGAGCAGCAGGCGGGCGAATTGCCTTGTACAGCCTGTCCCGCGTTTGATCTAAGCAGGTCATGAACAAGATCTATCCCAACCGCACCCGGCTTCTCGAACGCCGCCTTGGCGACTGGATGCGCGCGCGCCTGCCGCTGGCGCTCAGCGAATTCATCATGTTCACCCTAAAACAAGGCTGGGCGGCCATTTTCGGCATCCTGCTGCTGGCAGGCCTGATCGTAACCACCGGGATCTGGCAACCCGGCTGGCGCCTGGCGCGCTATGACGCGCTGCTGATCTATGCGCTGGCGCTGCAGGCGCTGCTGCTCGCCACCGGTATGGAAAGCTGGCGTGAGGTTCGGGTGATCCTGCTGTTTCACCTCACGGGCACCGCGATGGAGGTATTCAAGGTGCAGGCGGGCAGCTGGAGCTACCCCGGCCAAGGCATTATCAAGCTTTATGACGTCCCGCTGTTTTCCGGCTTTATGTATGCGGCCGTCGGCTCCTACATGGCGCGGGCGATCCGGCTGTTTGACATGAGCTTTGCGCCCTACCCACCGTTCTGGACCACCGTTTTTCTGGCCGCCGCGATTTACGGCAATTTCTATGCCCATCACTATTTGCCCGATGTCCGAATGGGCTTGTTTGCAGCTACGCTGCTGCTGTTTGCCCGCACCCGGATCTGGTTCCGTATTGGTGCCAGGTGCTACTGGATGCCGCTGCCATTGGCGGCGTTCCTGTCCAGTTTCTTTTTGTGGCTGGCCGAGAATGTCGGCACCAGTACTAAGACCTGGATCTACAGTGGCCAGGCCAGCGGCGAGATGGTGAGCCTGGCAAAAATGGGATCCTGGTATCTGCTGCTTTACGTCAGTTTTGTCACCGTGACGCTGGTGTTCCGGGATGCGCTATCGCCGGCCGCCGTTCCCGTCCGGCAATTGGCAAACGCCCGCCGGTAACGGCGGGCGCACGGATCCAGCGGGCTGGCAGCACTCAGAAGTCCTTCTTCGTATCCATCAGCGCATCTTCCAGCAGTTTTTCATTGCGCGCGTCCTCAATCTTGCGGATGCGGTCCTCGCTGGAGCGGTGGTCGAAGCGGTATTTGACCACGTTGATCAGGCTCAGCGTCAGCAGCAGAACCGCCATCCCCCAGTAGCCCTTGGTCGCCAGCGGCACATCGGTCGAGAGCCACAGGGAAATCCCCAGCATGGCATAGGCAATAGCAACGCCGGCAGAGTTCAGCAGGATAATCAGTTTGTTGTCAGTGTTGTCGGTGTACATTTGTTTTCTCCGGTAAATAGAATTGTGTCAGAAAGGCTTGGCAGGAACTAACGGACAGTTCAGTTCTTGGGTTGAAGACGGCTCAGCACTTCCGCGGCGGTGCTGCGGCTGCGGGGACCAAAGCCGGCGTCAGCCAGCTCGTCGGCAATCGTGGAGTTGTTCAGTTTGCCGTCGATCTCGCGCAGGATCTCGCCCTGCTCGAAGGGGTCGTCGCGCTGCAGCACATCATGGATCAGCGCTTCGGCCTCCTCTGCCGGGCTGCTGCCGCCGGTATGGCGGCGCAGGCGGCGCTGAATATCTTGCTCGCGCCGGGTGGCCCGGGCAGCAATGGCGCCCTGCTTCAAATCGGTGATACGGCGGCTGGCGGTCTCCACCGACTGGCGCAACTGGAGGATACGGGTGTCGAGCCGGTCCAGAGTCTGGCGGCGAACCACCAGCTCGTTCTCCATTTCCGACACCACCTGGGCGGCGCTTTGGGCCAGATCCTCGCGCCCAGCCTCCAGCGCCTCGCCCGCCCGGGCCATCAGGTCGCGGACGCGCTCCTCCAGCGTGCCTATCTGGCGCTGCTCTGCCCGCTGGCGCTGGATCAGGCTGGCAAGTGTCAGCTTGGCCGCCTTCAAGTTGCCCTCAGCCTCGCGGATTTTCTGGGTGATCAGCTCGATCGAATAGGCCTCGCGCAGCTGCTCTTCCGCACGGGCACTGGCGCCGGTGATCAGGGTCTTCAGAGTGTTGAACATCATTTCCTCCGCAATCATGAACATTGTTCATGAAGACTCATGTAGCAACACCCTGAACGTCGTTCAAGTTCTTTCTTGAACAGCGTTCAAAAAATCACTTCCCGCCGATTTGCTCCAGCACCTGGGCGATCATCTGCTCAATACGCTCCGGCGGCACGCCAGAGATGCGCTGCTCCAGCCCTAAAAGCACAATGCCGTGGACAGCAGAGAACAGCGCCCGCACCATCAGCGCCGCTTCGCCTGCGTCCTTATCCGGGAACAGTTCGGCAACGGGCCGGGCGATATTAGCAAACAGGCCGTCCAGTGCGGTCAAGTACCAATCCGGCACCGCGTCTTCTGCCGTCAGACGAAGATCGAACATCGCCCGCCACAGATTGGTGTTTTCCACTGCGAAATGCAGATAGGCGTTGCTCATCAAGATCAGGTGGCGGGTGGGAGTCTCGGCGTCTGCCCCTTCGACTGACGCAGCCACCGTGGCGCCGAGTTTCTGGAAGGTGCGCCCGTTTACTGCCATGATGATGGCAGTCAGATCATCATAGGCGTTATAGATTGCCCCCAGCGCGCAGCCGGCATCCTGCGCCAAGTCGCGGGCACGCAGCGCCCCTGCCCCGTCGCGTGCGATGCGGATCTCTGCCGCTTCCACCAATTTCTGCCGCAGCGCAGCCTTGCGCGCCTCTACCTTGCCAGCCATGCCGTGCCGCCCTCTGCTTGAACCGCGTTCAAAATACTGGCAGCGGCGGCAGCGTAAAGCGGGAAATCAGATCAGGCCGCGCCATCGCAGCACCGCAATCAACAGGGCCAGCACGCAGAGAATGGAAAACGCCATACTGCCGAGCACGCCCAGCCAGAATCCCTTGCGGCGGTCCGCCAGATCGATCCTCTCAAGATGCGACTTCACCTCGCGCGCAGCGCTGCGCAGCATTTTTTCGTCGATGGTGAGCCGCAGCTTGGGGTGGTCCAGCAGCGGCAGCGCATCTGCAAGCTTCATACCCTGCCGGTACACCCGGCGGGGAATGCGGCGGCGGGTGCGCTTCAGCGCGGCAGCAAGATCTCCGCCTGCGTGCTCGCGTTCTTTCAAGAGCGCGCGGATGTCTTCGATGTCCTGGTCGAGGCTGGCGGCCATTCTGGCACTCTCCCTTTGCTGCCGTACCACCCTAGCCTGCTGCCGGGCCTGCCTCAATGGGGGTGGCAAGCCTTCGCCTAGGCAGCTATCTAGGTCTCATGCTGAACACGATCACTCATGGCTCTGCCTCCGGAAAACCGCCGCTTCTAATTGCCCATGGGCTGTATGGCTCTGCCCGCAATTGGGGAGTCATTGCCAAGCGCCTGTCGGACGAGCGGCTGGTGGTCGCGGCGGACATGCGCAACCATGGCCACAGCCCCTGGACGGACAGCCACAGCTATTCGGAACTGGCAGAGGATCTGGCGGAGGTGATCGCCGCGCATGGCGGGCAGATGGATGTGATCGGCCATTCCATGGGCGGCAAGGCAGCGATGATGCTGGCGCTGAACTACCCCGGAGCCGTGCGCCGGCTTGTGGTTGCCGACATCGCGCCAGTTTCCTACAGCCACACGCAGGCGCAATACATCCACGCCATGCGCACGGTGGATCTGGAGACAGTGGAACGCCGCCCCGAAGCGGCCGCTCAGCTGGCTGAAGCGGGGGTCGAACCGGCCCTGCAAAGCTTTTTCACCCAATCGCTGGATATCCCGAACAAGCGCTGGCGGCTGAACCTGGACACTCTGGAAGATCAAATGCCCGGAATTGTTGCCTTCCCTGAGACGGATGCCTCCTGGGCCGGGCCAGCGCTGTTCCTGTCGGGGTCCGAGTCCGACTATGTACTGCCGGAACACCGCGGCGTAATCCGCGCCCGCTTCCCTGCCGCCCGTTTTGCCAAGCTGCCCGGCGCCGGCCATTGGCTGCACGCCGAGAAGCCGCGGGAGTTCGAGGCTGCTGCGCGAGTGTTCCTGAACGCTTGACGGTCAGACGTCAGGCGCCGCGGGCATACAGCTGCTTGGCCACCAGCCAGGCAACCGGCATCCCCAGAACTGCACCAGTGGCGGCGGAGCCCAGAATGGCCGGAACCGTGCTCATGCCTGCGACCAGAACCACGATGACGCCAACGCCCGCCAGGCTGCTGCCGATCAGCGAGTAAAGAATGGATGCAAGGCGCAACATGGGGTCTCTCCTATAGCTGCCGAGTCTCTTTGCGTACTTGCATAGGGCGAGTGAATGGCTGCCGCCTTGATCAGGATCAGATGGTGCACCGATCAAAATAGGCGGCCCCAAAAGGCCGCCAGCAACTGACCTGAGGAGGAGGAACTGGTCAGCCGATTTGCACAAAAACCCGGCCGCCTTCGACTTTCACCGGGTATGTTTTGAGGTCTTCATGCACCGGCGCTGACAGCGCCTTGCCGGTGCAGATGTCAAAGCGGCCGCCGTGCAGCGGGCATTCGATGACACAGTCGATCACCAGACCGTCCTCCAGGCTCTGCTCCTCATGGGTGCACATCAGGTCAGAGGCAAAGAATCCCTTTTCGGTGTTGTAGATCGCGTAGGACTTGCCCTCGTGTTCCCAGGAGATCAGATCCTCCTCGTCGATGTCACCGGTGGCGCAGGCGTCAATCCATTGGCTCATTTTCTAGCTCCTGAAACTCTGATATTCACATGGTCCGCTGCGCGACGCGCCTTACCGGGCCGCCGTCGGTGATCATATGCGGCGCCTGGCGGATGGTCGCGGCCCTGGTCGGGCGGCCCAGCGAGCGGCGCAGCACCACAGACATCACTTCGAGGTTGGTCTTGAAGAACCCCGGGTCCGGTTCCGGCAGCTGGTCCTGCACCGCCTCGGCCAGTTTCGGCAGCGCGTGGAAAGGCACCTGCGGGTAGAGGTGGTGTTCAACGTGATTGTTCATCTTCATGTAAAGGAACTCAGCCAACCAGTTGCTGCGGAAAGAACGGGTGCTTTCCAGGATCGAGGGCGAGTTTTCCTGCAATTCCACATGCTGGATCAGGGTGAACAGCAGCATGACAGGCGCGCCCAGAACCCGCGGGATGACGATCAGCCAGACAGGCCACCAGATGCCAAAGAAGGGAGCGGCAGCAATCAGCGCATAGATGGCCAGCATGATACGCGCGTTGCGCGTCATCTTGGCAAACTCGCCTTCAGGCGTGACCATCTTCATGGTGCCGGTGTAGTGGCCCACCGCCAGATGCACAAAGACCTGCATGTGAAAGCGCAACAGCGCAAAGCCGGTGATCTCGGCCAGCCAACCGCCAAAGCCCATCGGCGTGTCGAATGGCATCTGGCTGTCCTTGCCCACCCACCAGGTGTGGGTGTGGTGGTTGGTGTGGGTGTAGCGGCGATGCAGCGGCTCCTCCATGTAGAGGAGCGATGTGATCCACAGCACCGCCTCGTTCAGCCAGCGGCTGCGGAAGGCGGTGCCATGGGCGGTTTCATGGCTGAAAGAATAGGCGGGAACGGTCAGGAAGATGCCGTGCAGCAGCATCGCGGGCCACATCCAGATTGTGCCAAGCGTGGCCCAGACCAGCGTGCCGGTGGCGGCCAGAAAGGCGATCCACTGCGCGGTATAGATCAAACCGGGCCTGTCGCTGCGGGCAGCAATGGATTTCAACGTCTTCTTGTCGAGCTTCACGCCAGAGGACGCGGCATTTGTAGGAACGTAATCAGGCATCTGGAACCTTCTGGATGGCTGAAGAGGTGTTTCGATTGGATGCAGCAAACCGCCGGGCAGCTGTCGCAACTGCCCGTGGCTTCATCGCCTGCATGGTGTGCCTGTTTTAGCTGGCGTAGTTGGAGCCTTCGTCGTCCAGGATAGCCTTCAGCTCAGCCAGGTGGCGCTCCGCCTGATCCGGGTAATCCTCCAGCTCCTGCGCGGTTTTCTCGGCGACCGCGTCGCTCAGCACCCGCAGTTTCTGGCCGGTTTGCAGCGCCCGGATATAGGTCTCAGCGGCGCGTTCGAAATAGTAGAGGCGGTTGAACGTGTCCGCGACGGTGTCGCCGATCACCAGCACCCCGTGGTTGCCCATGATCATCACCTTGACCTTGGGGTCGGTCAGCATCGAGGCGCAGCGCTCGCCTTCGCTTTCAAACGCAAGCCCGCCGAATTCACTATCGACCACATAGCGGTTGTAGAAGGTGGCGGTGTTCTGGTCGATCGGCGGCAGGGTGCTGTCGGCAAGGCAGGCCAGCACGGTGGCGTGGATCGAATGCACATGCATCACGCAGCGCGCATGCGGGCACAGCCGGTGGATCGAGCCGTGCAGGCCCCAGGCGGTCGGGTCCGGCGCGTCAGGGCGGTCCATGGTCTTGGGGTCATTGGCGTCCAGGAACAAGAGGTCAGAGGCTTTGACGCGGCTGAAATGCACCTGGTTCGGGTTCATCAGGAATTGGCTGCCATCCTCGTTCACGGCCAGGCTGAAGTGGTTCGCCACCGCCTCATGCATGTTCAGCCGTTCGGTCCAACGGAAGACCGCGGCCATGTCGACGCGCTCCTGCCAATGGGTGAGGTTCGGGCTCAGGTCCGCTTGCTTGTTCATTCTGGCGCCTCCCAAAAGTTGCTGCGCTATTGGTGCCAGCCGCAAACGCTGCTGACAAACGATTGATTCACGCGTAATGCATTAATTGAACTAATGCATAGGTCATGCGTCCATGTCTTCTTCCCGGTCCCCCTCCTCTTCCTTGCCGCCGCTCACCTGGCTGCGCGCCTTTGAGGCCAGTGCGCGGCACCTCTCCTTCACCCGCGCCGCCGGCGAGCTGAACCTGACGCAATCGGCGATCAGCCAGCATGTGAGGAGCCTCGAGAACTTCCTCGGCCGGGAACTGTTCATCCGCAAAACCCGCGCGCTGGAGCTGTCGGAGGCCGGCGCCAACTATATGCCCATCGTGCGCGAGGCCTTTGACCTGATTGCGGCCGGCACCCAGGCCTTTACCGGCGGCGATCAGGGGCGGCATCTGGTCTTGCAGTGCAACATGGCGTTCTCGGTGTTCTGGCTGTCGCCGCGCCTGCCCCGTCTGTACGAGAGGTTCCCCTGGCTGGTGCTGAACATCGTGACCCCGATCTGGGACCCGGAGCGCCATGCCAGCTCGGCCGGGACTGAAATCCGTTTCGGTCGCCCCAACGATATGTCGGCAGCGGCGATCCGGCTGACCCGCGACCGGTTCTACCCGGTCTGCGCGCCTGGCTATCAAGGGGGCACAGTGGACTTCGGCACCGCGCACTTGCTGGATTGTGCTGGCGTTACAGGATCTTGGGGCGCATGGTTCAAGTCACAGGAACAGCCCTTTGAACGCAATCACGAGATCCAGCTGGCCTCAACTTACGTGATTGCCATGACCGCGGCGGTGAATGGCGCCGGCATTTCCATGTCGCATGACACACTGGCGGGCGGGCTGCTCGAGAGCGGGCAACTTGTGAAAGCCAGCGAACACTCGGCCGAATTGCTGGAGAACTACTTCCTTCTGCCCCCGCCCAGCCATGCGAGCACGCCAGCGTCGCGGGCATTTCTGGAGTGGCTGGAAGGTGAGCTGCCGCCAGTGTGAAGCAGAACATCAGGGTCGCGCCCGACCCTGGGCGGGTGCGAAGCGCCCTCCCGTGGGGAGGGTCGGGCGCGGGCCGGGCCTTTGGCCCGCCGCTTAAGGCATTTTCAACTTTTCCAAACATCACCTGCAAATGTGCGCTATCCGCCCGCCTCTTGCGCGTTAAGCCTTCCGCGGCTATATGCGCGCCACCGGTCGCAGCCTACCCGGTCACCAAAACAAGGGTTCAAACATGAAGACTATCGTTATCTGCTCCGGCGGACTGGATTCCGTTTCGCTTGCCCATATGGTCGCTGAGGAGCATCAGCTGACCCGTCTTGTCTCTTTCGATTACGGCCAGCGCCACAAGAAAGAGCTCGACTATGCTGCCGCCGCCGCCGAACGGCTGGGCGTGCCGCATGACATCATCGACATGCGCGGCATTGGCGCAGCACTCACGGGCTCGGCCCTGACCGATGACATTGACGTGCCGGACGGCCATTACGAGGAAGAGACCATGAAGGTCACCGTGGTGCCGAACCGCAATGCCATCATGCTCACCATCGCTTATGGCATTGCCGCAGCAAACGGCGACGAAGCGGTGGCAACGGCGGTGCATGGCGGCGACCATTTCATCTATCCCGACTGCCGCCCGGCCTTCACCGAAGCGTTTGACGCCATGCAGCGGGCAGCGCTGGACGGCTATGCGGACGTGCGGCTTTACACCCCCTTTGTGCACCGTACCAAGGGCGACATCGTCACCGCCGGCGCCAAGCACAACACCCCCTTTGCAGAAACTTGGTCCTGCTACAAAGGCGGTGATGCGCACTGCGGCCGCTGCGGCACCTGTGTGGAGCGGCGCGAGGCCTTCCATCTGGCAGGTGTCGAGGATCCGACAGTTTATGCCGACCCGGATTTCTGGAAGGCGGCGATTGCAGGCAAGGATGGCGCCTGATGTTCCGGATCACCAAGGAGTTCCATTTCTCCGCCTCGCATCAGCTGACGCACCTGCCGCCCGATCATCAATGCGCCCGGCTGCACGGCCACAATTATGTGGTGGTGGTGGAGCTGGCGGCGAAGGAGCTGAACGCGGACGGTTTCGTGCGCGACTACCACGAGCTGAAGCCGCTGAAGGACTATATCGACGACAGTTTTGACCACCGGCACCTGAATCACGTGCTGGAGGGGCATTCGACGGCGGAAAACATGGCCAAGCATTTCTATAACTGGTGTCATGCGCGCTGGCCGGAAGTCGCCGCCGTGAAGGTCTCGGAAACGCCCAAAACCTGGGCGGAGTACCGGCCGTGACCCTGCGCATCGCGGAAATCTTCGGCCCCACAATCCAGGGCGAAGGCGCCCTGATCGGGGAGCCAACGGTCTTTGTGCGCGCAGGCGGCTGCGACTACCGCTGCAGCTGGTGCGACAGCCTGCATGCGGTCGACAGTGCCTACCGCCACGATTGGGCGGTGATGGCGCCCGAAGAGGTCATGAGCGAGGTGCGCCGCCTGTCCGGTGGCAAGCCGCTTACGGTGTCGATCTCCGGCGGCAACCCGGCAATCCAGGATTTCGCGCCGGTGATCGCCTACGGCAAGGCCGAGGGCTACCGCTTTGCCTGCGAGACACAAGGTTCGGTCAGCAAGCCCTGGTTTGCGGATCTCGACACGCTGGTGCTGAGCCCCAAGCCGCCCTCCAGCGGCGAGACGGTGGATTGGAAGGCTTTCGACCAATGCCTGGAGGCAGCCCAGGGCTGCGGCCAGGCGGTGATGAAGATCGTGATCTTCGATGACAAGGATTACGCCTGGGCCAAGGCCGCTGCCGAACGCCACCCGGAGCTGCCGCTGTACCTGCAGCCAGGCAACCCTGAGGTCGACCCCGATTTGCCCGTCGACCTGCAGCAGGCCACCGACCGGCTGCTGTGGCTCATCGAAAAAGTAACCGGCGACGGCTGGTTTACCCCCCGCGTCCTGCCGCAGCTGCACGTGCTGGTCTGGGGCAACAAGCGCGGCGTCTGAAAATAGGAACCCTGACATGTCTGACAGCATCTACAGCAACCTGAAGCAGCTGGGCGGCGATACCATCGTACCGCAAAGCCCGGAACAGGCGGAACTGGAGCGGGTGCAGAACCCGCAAGCCGACGTGGCCTATAATGTGCGTTTCACCGCGCCCGAGTTCACCTCGCTGTGCCCGATGACCGGACAGCCGGATTTTGCGCATCTGGTGATCGACTATGTGCCGGGCGAATGGCTGGTGGAAAGCAAGTCGCTGAAACTGTTCCTCACCTCCTTCCGCAACCACGGTGCATTCCACGAGGATTGCACGATCTCCATCGCCCGCCGCCTGGCGGATTTCCTGGAGCCGCAATGGCTGCGGATCGGCGGCTACTGGTACCCGCGCGGCGGTATTCCGATTGATGTGTTCTGGCAAACCGGCCCGATGCCCGAGGGCGTCTGGATCCCGGACCAGGGCGTACCCCCCTACCGCGGCCGCGGCTGACACAACCCAGAGCCCCCAAAAGCTTCAAAGCCTGGCAGCGCATCTGCCAGGCTTTTTCGTTTGAAATCAGATAGCCCCCGCAGCCGCACGCACGAATGGCACAGCAGGGGCACCAACTCAAAATTCAAACAATTTATCGCAAAAGTAGTTAAGATTTTAGACAATCTGCACTCTGTGGCGGCGTCAGCTGGCAATCCGGGATATCCCGGGATGTAAACTATGCGACGGGGGGAGCTACATGAATTCACTGGATTTGGGGAAAACGCTGTCGGGCTATCTGCAGGCGCTTTCGCAGGCAGGTTTGCAAGTCGAGATGTTCACGGATTTTGAGAAAGTGCCCGAAACGGCGGCCACGACGGGGCGGCAATTTCAGATGCCTGGGTTTGCAATCGAGCGAGCCGACCACACCAGGAACTCAGCCTTTTGGCTGTTCCTGCGGGACGGCGGCACCTACATCGGCGGCGCAGCCTCCATGCTGCAGGATCTGGGCCGCGAAACCCTGGCCGATTACCTGCTGCGCACGTCGCGCCACCAATTCCCCAATGATGCCGGCGGCGGAGTGGAAAGCGTTGCGGAACCGCTGGCGCGGGAGGTTAGCGGGCGGCTGGCCTATATCGGAGAGTTGAATTTCCTGCCCGGCCACCGCGGCCGGCGGGCAGAACGGCTGGAGCCCTTCATGCGGATTTTCCAGATCCTGGCGATCCAGAAATGGGACGTGGACTGGATCTATGCCTTTATCCCCGACCGCCACATGCAGGCGCGGCTGGATCTGGTCTATGGCTTCAGCCGGGCCATCCCGCGGGCGCAGAAATGGCGCGACCCGGAGCCGGAGGTGCGCAGCAGCACGGAATGGTTTGTCGGCTCCTCCCGGCTGGAGATGGAGCACATGCTGCGCAGCGACTTAGCCAAATTTGATGTCTTGTGAAAAGTTCACCACAAGCAGCTTGCCATCCGGCAGGTAAACCGGTGCCAGAACCCGCCGGTACTGACGGGTAAAACGGCGGCCGTTCAGCAGCTTCACATCAAGAGACGGGTGGGTGATCACTGGTTCGCCCCGATTGATCGCCTCGCTATGCGCCATAACCAGATCTGTGTTAATCCGGTTGCTGAATCCGTTCAGCGTGTCCCGAAGCTGATCGCTGCTGGACACTTCGAAACAGACAGAGGCCAGGCTGGCCGGGCCGGAACGGATTGGCTGGATGCGGTTCTGTTCCGGATCCGGGGGATTGAACATATCCACCTGATGCTGCAAGCGGTCGAACCCTTCCAGGCGGCCGCTGTTGGCAAACCACCAATCCAGGAAATCCTGCAGCGACACATCACAGCCGCGGTACTGGCGGGTACGGGCCGCCGCCTGCATCCGGGCATTGAGGATCTCAAACGCCTTGCGCTCTTCCGCATCTGCGCGGCGGTCTTCGAGCAACTCCAGCCCTGCCGTGTCCGACGCAAAATACTGAAACGACACCCCCAGCCCACGGGCCAGAGCATCCAATGTGCTCCAACCGATTTCGCGTTCGTTTTTCAACGCGTTGTTGAAGGTTCCGTAAGGGATCCCGCATTTCAGCGCGGCCTGCCGGTTGGACAGGTTCATATCCGCCAGAAGAACCGAGATTTTGTCGTGAATCAGCGCCATATGTGCAAAATCTTTCACATTCCGCGAAACTATTTGCACAAAAGCAACGTTACAGCAATGCAATCTTTGCGTGATCAAAACGGTTTTCGGCAAAAACCCGGCACGCTGCCGCCCCCGCTCCGAAACCTTGGGCGGGCCAGCCTTTCAGCAGGCAAACAGGTCTTTCCGAAACAACTGGTGCCCGCGGCCGGACTCGAACCGGCACGGCCATACGGCCAGGAGATTTTAAGTCTCCGGTGTCTACCATTCCACCACGCGGGCACCTTGCATCGCCACAGGATGCCTAGCCGCAGGTCTAGCGTTCTGTTTTCTGGCGGACAATCGGTAATTGGCGCCGGCCAGGAATTTTCCCGAACACCGGGCAGCACTACAACTCTGTGCCGCCGCCCGCTTTTGGCGACAGAGGGCCGCCCGGCGCCGCCAGATGACGTTCCGGCAGCCAGGGATTCAGAGCCAACGCTTCGGCAAGGGCGGTGCGTGCCTCCTCGATCCGGGACAGCCCGTAGAGCGACAGTGCCCGGCCGCTCATCGCCGCAATATGGCGCGGCGACAGTTCCAGTGCCCGGTCGAGATCCTTTAGCGCCGCCGCAAAATCCCGGGTCAGGTAATGCACAAAGGCGCGCTGATTGTATCCTTCGGCATAGTCCGGGCAGTAGGCGATCAGTTGGTTAAAGTCTTCCAGCGCCCCCAGAAAATCAAAGGCCGACCGCCGGGTCATGCCGCGGTTCAGGATTTCCTGAGCCAGTTCATCCGGCGCATCGGCCCAATATTCCCACATCCGGCTTGATATATCGCGCGCCTGGGCCTCTGTTTCGGCCGCCTGAACGTCAGCCAGCAGCCCCTCCAGCGGCGCGCTGTGATCCGGGGCGGCAGGGCAGCCGGCGGCCAAGGCGGAAACCGGGAGGGCAAAGGTCAGGCAAAGGCCAAGGCGGTGCGGGGCACGGGGCAGGACATAAACCATGCCTCCTATGCTGGCAGATTTGCTGGCTGGATCAAGTCAACTGGCCGTGCAGTTGCCCGGCGGCAGCTACAGCGGGGCCAGCGCCCCGTCTTCCTTCACAGCTTCCATCGCCACATAGGTGGAGGTGGACGCCACATGCGGTAGAGAGGAAATCTTCTCTCCCAGCACGGCGCGGTAATCGGTCATAGAGCGGGTCCGCACCTTGAGCAGGTAGTCGAAGTGCGAAGCCATCATATGCGCCTGCTCAATCTCCGGCAGCTTGGCGACCGCCGCGTTGAACTTGGCCAGAGCGGCTTCCCGGGTATCGTCCAGCTTCACCTCGACAAAGGCCACGTGATCCAGCCCCAGCCGGATCGGGTCCACCAAGGCGCGGTAGCCGGTAATAATACCTTCAGCCTCCAGCCGTCTGACCCTGGTTTGGGTCGGGGTTTTGGACAGGCCGATCCTGCGGGCCAGATCCGCAAAGGAGATCCGTCCGTCCTCCGCCAGGACATTCAGAATCGCACGGTCGAAACTGTCGATACCGGAAAAGCTCATATGGACTGCCATTTCTTGTAATTTTTCTAGGTTCAAACTGCATATCTCATATTTTCGGGCGAATGTCCCGAATGAAAGGGTGTATTCTTAACAAAAGCCCTGCACGCATTCTGTGGAGTTCCCTGCATGACCGCTCAAACCAAACTGCGCTACCGGATTGACGCCGGCACTTATGCCGATCCAGCCGCGATGCGCGACCAGCTGGTGGCCCAGGCCGCCCTCACCGATGCAGACCGCGCCAAGATCTGTTCCAACGCCGCCGCGCTGGTACGCGACATCCGCGGCCATTCGGCACCGGGTCTGATGGAGGTGTTCCTTGCGGAATACGGCCTCTCGACCGATGAAGGTGTGGCACTTATGTGCTTGGCCGAGGCACTGCTGCGGGTACCGGACGCCGACACCATCGATGCGCTGATCGAAGACAAGATCGCGCCCTCAGACTGGGGCAAGCACCTGGGCAAATCCACCTCTTCGCTGGTCAATGCCTCGACCTGGGCGCTGATGCTGACCGGCAAGGTGCTGGACGAGGAACGCAGCCCGATCGGCGCCCTGCGCGGTGCCATCAAACGGCTGGGCGAGCCGGTGATCCGCACTGCCGTCAGCCGTGCGATGAAGGAAATGGGGCGCCAGTTCGTGCTGGGTGAGAGCATCGAAAGTGCCATGGACCGCGCCGCGGGGATGGAGGCCAAGGGTTATACCTATTCCTACGACATGCTGGGCGAGGCTGCCCGGACCGAGGCGGATGCCGCCCGTTACCACCTGGCCTATTCCAAAGCGATCTCGGCCATTGCCGCCGCCTGCAACAGCGACGATATCCGCAAAAACCCGGGCATTTCGGTGAAACTCTCAGCCCTGCACCCGCGCTATGAGCTGGCGCAGGAAGAGAGCGTGATGGAACATCTGGTGCCGCGGCTGAAGGCGCTGGCTCTCTTGGCCAAGGCCGCAAAGATGGGCCTTAACGTCGACGCCGAGGAGGCCGACCGCCTGTCGCTGTCGCTGGAGGTGATCGACGCGGTTGTTTCTGACCCGGCGCTGTCGGGCTGGGACGGTTTTGGCGTGGTGGTGCAGGCCTATGGCCCCCGCACCGGCCTGGCGATTGATGCCTTGCATGAGATGGCCGAAAAATACGACCGCCGCTTTATGGTGCGTCTGGTGAAAGGCGCCTATTGGGACACCGAAATCAAGCGCGCCCAGGTCGAGGGTGTCGACGGTTTCCCGGTCTTCACCTCCAAGCCGTTGACCGATGTGTCCTATATCTCCAACGCCCGCAAGCTCTTGGGCCTGACAGACCGGATCTATCCGCAGTTTGCCACCCACAACGCGCACACCGTGTCGGCCATCCTGCATATGGCTGACGGCATCGGCAATGAGCGGTACGAGTTCCAGCGCCTGCACGGCATGGGCGAAACCCTGCACCAGATGGTGCTGGAGCAGAACAAGACCAACTGCCGGATTTATGCGCCCGTTGGCGCCCATCGCGACCTGCTGGCCTATCTGGTGCGCCGGTTGCTGGAGAATGGCGCCAACTCATCCTTTGTAAACCAGATCGTGGATGACAATGTCTCGCCCGACATCGTGGCCGCTGATCCGTTTGCGGCTGTCGCAGACATCACCCGCAAAATCCCGACAGGGCCGGAGCTTTATGCACCGGAACGTCCGAACTCCAAAGGTTTTGACCTTGGCCATGCTCCGACGCTGGTGCGGATTGAAGAGTCGCGCGCGCCCTGGCGCAGCCACCAATGGCAGGCCGCGCCGCTGCTGGCAGGCGACGCCCAGCCCGAAGCCGCGAAGGACGTGACCAGCCCCGCCGATCACAGCACCGTTGGCACCGTCAGCCAGTGCAGCCCCGAGGACATCGAGCTGGCTCTGGCGCTGGCCGACCCCTGGGATGCTCCGGCGGCAGAACGCGCGGCGATCCTGAACAAGGCCGCCGATCTCTATGAGGAAAACTATGGCGAGCTGTTTGCCATCCTCGCCCGCGAAGCCGGCAAGACCATCCCCGATGCCGTAGCTGAGCTGCGCGAGGCAGTGGATTTCATGCGCTACTATGCCGCCCGTATCCCCAGCGATCCGCCTGCGGGCATCTTCTCCTGCATCTCGCCGTGGAACTTCCCGCTGGCAATCTTCACCGGCCAAGTCTCAGCCGCGTTGGCCGCAGGCAACGCGGTGCTGGCCAAACCCGCCGACCAGACGCCTCTGATCGCCCACCGTGCCGTGCAGCTGATGCATGAGGCAGGCGTGCCGCGCAGTGCGATGCAGCTGGTGCCGGGCCGCGGCAGCGTGGTTGGTGCCGCCATCACCTCTGACCCGCGGGTCAATGGTGTCACCTTCACAGGCTCCACCGCCACGGCCATGCGCATCCGCAAGGCAATGGCCGACAACCTGCAGCCAGGCGCACCGCTGATTGCGGAGACCGGCGGGTTGAATGCGATGATCGTCGATTCCACCGCCCTGCCGGAACAGACGGTGCAGTCGGTGATCGAAAGCGCCTTTCAATCGGCCGGCCAGCGCTGTTCGGCGCTGCGCTGCCTCTACCTGCAGGACGACATTGCCGACAACGTGCTAACGATGCTGAAAGGGGCGATGGACTGCCTGCATCTGGATGATCCCTGGCACCTGTCCACCGACAGCGGCCCGGTCATCGACGAGAGCGCCCGGGCGGGCATCCTGGCCCATGTCGCCAAGGCCCGCGCCGAGGGCCGCGTACTCAAGGAAATGCGCGCGCCGCAAGGCGGGACCTTTGTAGCCCCCACGATGATCGAAGTGCCCGGCATCGGCGCCTTGGAAGAGGAAATCTTTGGCCCGGTCCTGCATGTGGCACGGTTCAAATCCCAAGAACTGGACCAGGTGATTTCCGACATCAATACGACCGGTTATGGCCTCACCTTCGGGCTGCACACCCGGATCGACGACCGCGTGCAGCATGTCTGCGACCGGGTGCATGCAGGCAACATCTATGTGAACCGCAACCAGATCGGCGCCATTGTCGGCAGCCAGCCGTTTGGCGGCGAGGGCCTGTCCGGCACCGGACCCAAGGCGGGCGGCCCCTACTATCTCAGCCGTTTCTGCGCGCCCGACCGGCAGCAGAGCAGCGCCCAGTGGGAAACCACCTTTGCCGAGCTGCCGGGCACCAGCGGCGTGCCTGCGCGGCCGGTGACCACCTCCCTGCCCGGCCCGACCGGTGAATCCAACCGCCTGACGGTCTCTGCCCGTCCGCCGATCCTGTGTATGGGACCTGGGCCGGAAGCGGCAGCCGAACAAGCCAAGGAGGTCATCAGCCTGGGCGGCACCGCGATCGAGGCGCATGGGCATTTCGACCTGCACCGGCTGGAGGCGATCCAGGGCATTGCCGGCGTGCTGTGGTGGGGCGATGCGGCCACCGGCCGTGAAATCGAGCAGTGGCTGGCCAAGCGCGACGGCCCCATCATCCCGCTGATCCCAGGCAAACCCGACCGCGCCCGCGTCCTGGCAGAACGCCACGTCTGCGTCGACACCACTGCCTCAGGCGGCAACGCGCAACTGCTAGGCGGTATGGCCTGAGCTTTCAGCGCTAAGCACTTGACGCTGGGCCATTTCCGGCCCAGCGTTTCTCCATGTTTCCGATCCGTGACCACAACCCGTCCGGCCGCACGCCCTATGTCGTCTATGCGCTGATGGCGGTGAATGTCCTGGCTTATGTCTATTACACGGCCAGTTATGACTCCCCCCGCGCTTTGGCCTATTTCTATGACGCCTATGCGGTGGTGCCAGCCGAGGTAAGCCATGGTTACGGCTATGAAACCTTGTTCACCTCCATGTTCATCCATGCAGGGCTGATGCACTTGGGCGGCAACATGCTGTTCCTGTGGATCTTCGGCGACAACCTGGAGGATGAGATGGGCCATATGCCTTTCCTCCTGTTCTACCTCATCAGCGGCATCGGCGCCGGGCTGATCCATGTACTGTCAGCGCCTGGATCAATGGTGCCGACAGTCGGTGCCTCCGGCGCCATTGCTGGCGTCATGGGCGGTTACCTCCTGATGTTCCCCAAGGCGCGTGTCGATATCCTGCTGGTGCTGATCATCTATTTCCGCATCTTCACCATCCCTGCCTTTGTCATGCTGGGCGTCTGGCTGGCGATGCAGTTTTTCGGCGGCCTCGGCGCCGATCCAGATCAGGGCGGCGTCGCCTATTGGGCCCATGCAGGCGGTTTTGCGGTAGGGCTGATCCTGTGCCTGCCCCTGTGGCTGCGCCGCGGCGGCCCGGCGTTCTGGAACCGGACCCAAGGCATCCCGCCGCATCCGGAGAACGAGTACGAATTCTCTGCCAGCCGCATCCCGAAACTGCCCCGCAAAAAGCGCAATCCGGGGCCTTGGGGGAAATGATGCTGCACCGGCTCCCGCTGAATGGTGCAAAAGCACGAAAAAAGAGCAGCCTGCGAAACCTTTTAAACAAGCAACTGGTTAACAAGCAGGCCACTCTCCCCCGAAGGCTTTCGGGGTATTGAAATGGTAGGGCTGTGCCAGAGAATTTTGCGGGGAATTATTGTTTTCATTAATCAGCTTTGATCAGCCTGCAAGCAAATGGGAGAGTTGCAAATGAGCCGCTTGAAAGCCACCTGCCACTGCGGCGCCGTTGAGATCGAGGCGGATTTTCCGGATGGCCTTGCCTCTGCCGCGCGCTGCGACTGTTCCTTTTGCCGCCGTCGCGGGGCGGCCGCTGTCACCGCCATTGCCGCCAGCCTGAAAGTGCTGAATGGGGCGGAGAACCTCAGCCTCTACACCTGGGGCACCCATACGGCAAAACACTACTTCTGTAAGACCTGCGGCATCTACACCCACCACCAGCGCCGATCTGACCCGACGGAATGCGGCGTCAACCTGGGCTGCATCGAAGGCGCCAATCCGCGGACGCACGTAGAAACTTATGGCGAGCTTCCCTGGAACGACGGGGTGAACCATCCGTCCGATCAGTAGTTTAACACGCAGAGGGCAGCGCCCGATCCTCAGGGTGGATGCGAAAGCGCCCTCCCCGTGGGGAAGAGACGGGCGCTGCCCGGCCTATCGGCCAGGCGAAACCGATAAACGCGACCCAAGGGCCGCGTTTCAAATGCTTCAGATTTCCGGGACTTGATCAGCCGCGGATCACTTTGGCGAAGTTCTCGAAGATCGGCTCGTTCGAGCACACAACCGAGCCGCTGTCGATGATGCCCGCCTCCGGGTCGATTGCCTCAGCCAGGCCGCCGGCCTCTTTCACGATGATGATGCCCGCAGCCAGGTCCCAGGCGTTCAGGCGGCGCTCCCAGAAGCCCTCATACCGGCCCGCGGCCACATAGGCCATGTCCAGCGCGGCAGAACCCCAGCGGCGCACGCCGGCACAGGCGGGCATCAGGCGGGCCAGGTCCTGCAGGGTCAGCGGCAGGTCGGCGCGGCCGCCAAACGGCACGCCGGTGGCAAAAATGGATTCAATCATCCGGTGACGGCCCGACACACGGATACGGGTGTCGTTCATCCAGGCACCCGCGCCTTTTTCGGCAAAAAACATCTCATCCTTGGCGGCGTCATAGATTACGCCCGCGACGATTTTGCCCTTGTGCTCCAGCGCGATGGAAATCGCCCAGTGCGGCAGCCCGTGCAGGAAGTTGGTGGTGCCGTCCAGCGGGTCGACGATCCAGCGGCGGGTGGGGTCTTCGCCCTCGATCTCGCCGCCCTCTTCCGCGATCCAGCCATAGGTCGGGCGGGCATTGCGCAGCTCTTCCTTGATGATCTTCTCGGCGGCGATGTCGGCCTTGGAGACAAAGTCGCCTGCACCTTTCATCGAGACCTGCAGGTTTTCCACCTCGCGGAAGTCCTTCACCAGGGAACGGCCAGCCTTGCGGGCGGCCTTGATCATCACATTGAGGTTTGCGCTGCCAATCATGTCTGCAGAATCCTGTCACGTCGGGGAGATGCCGGGTCAATGCGTGCCTATACGCGCCCTGCCCCCGAATGCCAAGGGGTTATGCCGCAAACTGCACATCCCGCCTGACGCCGCGGCGCGGGGCACGCGGGCGGTTGAAATCCGCCGCCGCCGCGCCCAGTGTTTGGTCAAATAGAACAAGGAGTGCCCCCATGCCCGACCAGATGCAGCGCATTGTGCTGGCCAGCCGCCCCGAGGCGCAGGCCAGCGAAGAGAACTTCCGCCTGGAAACCGTGGATCAGCCGCAGCCCGGCGATGGCGAAGTGCTTGTAAAAGTTCACTATATATCGTTGGACCCCTATATGCGCGGGCGCATGAACGCAGGCAAATCCTATGCCCCGCCGGTGGAGATCGGGGAACCCATGACGGCGGGCGGCGTTGGTGAGGTGATCGCCTCGGGCAGCCCGGACTACCAGCCCGGCGACTTTGCCCTGGGCATGTTCGGCTGGGCTAGCCACGCCTGCGCCAAAGCCTCTGAATTGCGCAAGCTTGACCCGGATATGGCGCCGCCGACAACCGCGCTTGGCGTTCTCGGCATGCCGGGGTTTACCGCCTGGCATGGCTTGGACGCCTATGGCCGCCCGCAGGCCGGCGAAACCCTGGTGGTTGCCGCGGCCACCGGCCCGGTTGGATCCATGGTCGGGCAGCTGGCCAAGCAGAAGGGCCTGCGCGTCGTCGGCATCGCCGGCGGTGAAGACAAGTGCAAGCTGGCGGTGGAGACCTTCGGCTTTGACGCCTGCCTCGACCACCGCGCCTATGCCAGCGCTGAAGAACTAAGCAAGGCCCTCGCCGCGGAGTGTCCGAACGGCATCGACATCTACTACGAAAACGTCGGCGGCAAGGTGCTGGAAGCGGTGCTGCCCCTGATGAACAACTTCGGCCGCATCCCTGTCTGCGGCATGATTGCCTGGTACAACAGCGCTGAGACGGACCTGACGGCCCCGGCCATCTGGCGCGCGGTGCTGACAAAGTTCCTGTCGGTCAACGGCTTCATCATCTTCAACCACTACGACCGCTACGGCGACTTTCTGCGCGAAACGGCACCCAAGATCGCCAGCGGAGATATCAAATATTTGGAGGATATCGCCGAGGGGCTTGAAAACGCCCCCAAGACCTTCCTGTCGATGATGCAGGGCGGCAATACCGGCAAGCAGATCGTCAAGCTGGTCTGAGCCGCGCAGGCGCCCGCCGGATCACGCAACCGCGCAGAGCGGGCACAGGCGCCGGAACGGCGCAGGCCGCTCCACGCCACCGCAGGCGCCAGCATCTATTGATGCTGCAGCTTCCGCGCCTCGACCTTGGCCAGACGGATCAGTTCCTGCATGAAGGGCTTCTCGCGGTCCTCCGTGCGGATTGCCGCATAGAGGCTGCGGGTGATGCCGGATTTGGTCAGCGGCCGGGTCACATAGTCTGAGGAATATTTTACCTCCCGCACGACCCAGTCCGGCAGCACCGACACCCCGCGGTTGGAGGCGACCAGCAAAAGGATCACCGCCGTCAGTTCCACCTGCCGGATTGATGCCGGCTCCACTCCCGCAGGAATCAGCAGCTGGCTGAACACATCCAGCCGGGTCTTTTCCACCGGGTAAGTGATCAGGTTCTGGGTGATGAAATCCTCGGCCTCCACGTAAGGTTTCTCTGCCAGCGGATGCTGGGAGGATGCGACAAAGACCGCGTTGTAATCAAACAGCTCGATGAACTCGACGCCATTGATGTCCTCCGGGTCGGACGAGACCACCAGATCCACCTCCTCCTTCAGCAGCGCAGGCAGTGCGTCAAAGGCCAGGCCCGGACGGATATCAACGTCCACATCGCCCCAGTTCTTGCGGAACCCCTCCAGCACCGGGAACAGCCACTCGAAACAGGCATGGCATTCGATGGCGATATGCATGCGGCCCGTATTACCGTCCCGCAGGGAGGAAAATTCCGCTTGCGCCGCCTCGACTTGCGGCAAGACCTGCTCTGCCAGCCGCAAGAGGCGCAGACCTGCGGGCGACAGCTTCATCGGTTTGGAACGGCGGATGAACAGCTCCACCCCCGCCTGGTCTTCCAGCCCTTTCACCTGATGGCTCAGCGCGCTTTGGGTGATGTTCAGCTGATCCGCGGCCCGGGCCAGCCCGCCGGCCTCATGAATGGCCTTGATGGTGCGCAGGTGGCGGAATTCGATGTGCATCCTATCAGATCACTCATGTTGTTCTTGAGAATTATGAAATTGTCTCACAATGCTGCAGATGCAACAAGAGGCGAAATCAACCTAGCGAGAGACCCCGAGATGACGACGCCTAAGATTTCCTTTGAATTCTTCCCGCCGCAAACGCTCGAAGCCTCCTTCCGGCTTTGGGACACCGTGCAGGTCCTCGCTCCGATGGATCCGCGGTTTGTGTCCGTGACCTATGGCGCAGGCGGCACCACCCGCACGCTGACCCGGGATGCGGTGGCGACGCTGCACAATTCCTCCGGCCTGAACGTGGCTGCACATCTCACCTGCGTAGATGCCTCCAAAGCCGAAACGCTGGAGATCGCCGACCAGTTTGCCGCAGCAGGCGTGACCGAGATCGTGGCCCTGCGCGGCGACCCGCCCAAGGGCGAAGGCAAGTTCATCCCGCACCCGGACGGGTTTGCGAATTCGGTGGAACTGATCAAGGGGCTGAAGGCCCGCGGTAATTTCAACATCAAGGTCGGCGCCTATCCGGACCGCCACCCGGAGGCCGCCGATCAGTCGGCGGATGTGGAATGGCTGAAGCGGAAACTTGATGCGGGTGCCGATGAGGCACTGACCCAGTTCTTTTTCGAAGCCGAGACCTTCTTCCGCTTCCGCGATGCCTGCGAAAAGGCTGGGATCGACGGAGCCAAACTGACGCCAGGCATTCTGCCGATTGAAAACTGGAAAGGCGCCCGCAACTTTGCCAAGCGCTGCGGCACGATCATCCCCGACTGGATCGAAAACGCCTTTGAAAAAGCGCTGCGCGACGACCGCGAGGAACTGCTGGCCACCGCGATTTGCACCGAACTGTGCTCGGACCTGATGGAAGGCGGTGTGGACAAGCTGCATTTCTACACACTGAACCGGCCGGAGCTGACCCGCGATGTCTGCTTTGCACTAGGCGTCACTCCCAAAGTGGCGCTATCGAACGTGGCGTAAGCATTGCACAAGACGGCGCGCGGCTTCTAATGGCCGGAGCTTCCCGCCAAGGACCCGCGCGCCATGTTCTACGCCAAACAACCCTCTGATCTGCTGACAATTGATCAGACCGCCCGGATTTCCGGCCTGGATTTCATGCAGGGGATTCTGGATGGCCGCCTGCCCGGCCCGCCGATTGCCGAAACCCTGGGCTATCACCTTCACAGCGTCGAAGACGGCCAAGTGGTATTCCGCGGCACGCCGGAGTTTCATGTCTGCAACCCAATGGGCACCGTGCATGGGGGCTGGTACGGAACGCTGCTGGATAGCGCCATGGCCTGCGCGGTGATGACCAAGGTGCCGCAGGGCTCGGTCTACACAACGCTGGAATACAAGATCAACATCCTCCGGCCGATCCCGCTGGGCACCGCGATCGATTGCACCGGCACCATCGACCATGTCGGCCGTTCCACCGGCGTGGCGCATGGCGAGTTGCGCGGAATTGAGGACGGACGGCTTTACGCCACCGGCTCTACCACCTGCATCGTGATGCAAATCGCGCCAAGTTGAGCACAGACGCGGCAACTGCGGTCTTGCCTGTGGCGGTTTTCCACTTAAGTATCTGCAAGAATATCAAAAACCGCAGAAAGTCTGGCCATGCCGCCAAGCAGTCTCGCCCGCGCCGCAACCGCCCGCATCCAAGTTCTGGCCCCTGCCAAAGAGCTTGATTTCCTGGACACCCAATCGCTGGTGCTGCCGGTTCAGGTCACCCCCCTGCAGGCCTGGAACATCATGCACAGGCAGCCCCTGCCCGGTATGAAACTGGCGTTCCGGCTGCGCGACGCCATTTCCGCCCTGTTTGGCGTCAGGCGGATCGGCGGCTTCTCCGGGCGTCAGCATCAAGATGTGGCGGTAGGCAGCAAGCTCGATTTCTTTTTGGTGGAAGCGGTATCGGACCAGGTGCTGACCCTCACAGTGCGGGACCGGCACCTGGACGTGATGACCTGTGTCACCTCCAACAGCGGCGTGCTGAGTATCACCTCATCGGTGAAGACACATAACCTGTTCGGCCGTTTCTACATGCTGCCGGTCCGCCCAGCGCATAAGCTGATCGTGTCGCTGTCTTTGAAGCGGTTGCAAAAGGAACTGCAGCAGCCTGGGGCCGCCATCCGGCAGCCCCGCCGCTGAGCGGCTTGGACAGATCAGCCTGACGGTGCCATCTGCAGCCTGGCCGGGCTTCAAGTCTTGGAGAACTTCGCCAGCCAGCCACCCGCTGCCGGACTGTCAGGCCTGCCCGCATCCACGCTGCTGTGCAAGCGTTCGCTGGTGTCGAGCCCGACGCGGCGGCGGCTGCGCAGCAAAAAGATCTTGCCCCAGCCGCGCCAGGTTCCGACCGACGGCGCGCCTGGGTCAACAGAAAACCGCATTCGCCAGTCCAACGGCAGCGGCAAGCCGCGGTCTTCGGCCTTTTCCAGCATCCAGACCAGCGGAATATTCGCCTTGGGCCTGGCCTCCTCAAACCCGCCAAGCTGGCCGCCCACATCCCCATGGGCTCCGCGGAACCAGACCTGCTCCACATGGCCGCCCCAATCCTTGGGGCAATCCCACAGAACCGGTTTGAACACATCCCGCGTCTCATCCAAGGCCAGGGCGTGATACCCGCTTTTGACGTGATGGCCCAGGTGATGGTTATGGAAACTATGCCGGTTCTCCGCCCAGCGCCACAACAGCGGCAAACGCAAACCCAGTGCCTTGACCGTATCCCAAACGCCAACCATTTCGATCTCTACCTCGTTGTGGCAGTAGGCGGCGGTAAAGGCGGCGCCCGTCTTGGAGCGCCCGTTCAGCCGGTAATGCCGGTAGGCGGTGCGGATATGACGGACCGTGGCATGTTCCGGTTTCAACAGACCGATGCGGTCAATCACACCGGCCAGGGAGCGCACCGCATAGGCGCCGCGGGAATATCCAAACAGATAGATCCTGTCGCCGGGCCTGTAGCGGGAAGCAAGGTAGCCATAGGCGCGACGGATCTGCCGGTTGATGCCGCGCCCCATCATCACATCCGGCGCGCTGCCCCAACCCTTCCACTGCACCCCGGATTCATAGAATACCGAAACCTGCGCGCCGGTTTCCCGGCAAAGGCGGAACAACTGGCCCGCATGGGTTTCATGCCCCTCCTCAAGCGTCGACATAGTGCCGTCGAGGATGATCACATGGGCCTGCGGCCCGCGCAGCTTGGTTTCGCCGGAATGCTCCGAGCGCAGCGGCCGTCCAAGCCACCCTAGAACCCTATTGCTCAGCTGCTTCAGAAACATCCCTAAGCACTTCCCAAATCCTCAGCGGTGTGAACGGCATGTCCACCTGCCGCACGCCGCGGTCCCAGACCGCGTCCTGCACCGCGTTTGCAACTGCTGCCAGCGCACCAACGGTGCCCGCCTCGCCGCAACCCTTCATCCCCATCGGGTTCTGTGTCGAAGGCACCGGCTCGGAGGTGAATCCAATCATGGGGACGCCGCTGGCCCGCGGCAAGGCATAGTCCATGAACGAAGCCGTGAGCAGCTGCCCGTCCTCATCATAGACAACCCGCTCCAGCATGGCCTGTCCCAGCCCCTGCGCCACCCCGCCGTGCACTTGGCCTTCGGCCAACATCGGGTTGATCAGATTACCGAAATCGTCAACTACAGTGTAGCGCTCCACGTCCGCTTGCCCAGTCTCCGGATCAATAACAATTTCGGCAATATGTGCGCCATTTGGAAACGAGCGCCCCGGCAGCCGGGCCCGCGCCGCGTGACGCTGCAGGTCGGTGCGGCCTTGCACGCGGGCCAGCTCCGCCGCTTCCAGCAAGGTGGGGGTCAAGTTGGATCCCGGCGCCCGGAAGGTATCTCCGTCAAACTCCACTGCATCCGCGTCCACCCCCATCTCCTGCGCCAGAAAGGGTGTGAAGGCGGCAATCATGGTTTCCACTGCCGCCAGTGTGGCGTTGGCTTGGGTGGTGACAGAGCGCGACCCGCCGGTGCCGCCGCCCTGGGCGATACGGTCGCTGTCGCCTTGGACCACCTGGATATTCTCCGCTGGGATACCGCTCTGGTCGGCAAGGAACTGGGCATAGACGGTTTCATGCCCCTGCCCGTTGCTTTGCGTGCCGACATAGATGTTCACCCGGCCATCCTCCAGAAATTCCACTTCCGCGCCTTCTGAAGGATCGCCCAAAATGCTTTCGATATAGTAACAGACCCCGACGCCCCGGTACTTGCCGCGTTTACCATTTTCCGCGCGGCGGGCCGCGAATCCCTTCAGATCCGCCACTTCGGCGGCACGGCTCAGCACCTTATCGAAATCGCCCACGTCATAGGTCTCTCCGGTCACCGTGCCATAAGGAAAGGCCGCAGGCTTGATGAAGTTCCGCCGCCTCAGCTCCAGCGGATCAACGCCTAGCTCGCGTGCAGCGCGGTCCATTACCCGCTCCAGTACATAGATCGCCTCGGGCCGCCCGGCGCCGCGGTAGGCGTCCACCTGAGTGGTGTTCGTATAGATCCCCTCCACCTGCAGCCAGGCGGTCTGGATGTCATAGACGCCGGCCAGCACCCGGCTGAACAGCTGGGTCTGGATCGGCTGCCCGAAATGGGAGTTATAGGCGCCCAAGTTGCAGCGGGTCGAGACCCGGTAAGCGGTGATCTTAAGGCCCTCGTCAAAAGCCAGCTCTGCCAGCGAAGTCAGATCGCGGCCGCCATTGTCGCTCAGCATTGCCTCCGAGCGGTCCGACATCCAGAACACCGGGCGGCTCAACACGGTGGCGGCATGGGCCACAGCAAAGTACTCCGGGTAGGCAAAGGCTTTCATGCCGAAGCCTCCGCCGACATCGGGCGTTGTGACCTTTATGTCCTCCTCGTCCAGCCCCATCTTGGCGGCCAGCTGGGATTTCATGCCCCAGACACCCTGGCCGCCGAAGGTGAAGTGCAGCCGCCCCTGCTGCCATTCGGCGAAGCAGCCGCGCGGCTCCATGGTGCTGACCATGATCCGGTTGTCCTCGACCTGCAGCGCGACGGTATGGGCGGCGGTGCGAAAGGCCTCAGCCGTCGCCGACTCATCCCCCATGCCCCAGTCGAACGCCTTGTTGTCCGGCACGCTGCCGTGCAAGGCCTCACCGCCGGGCATCAGGTCCAACTTGACCGGCAAGTCGTCGATCTCCAGTTCGATCAGTTCGCCCGCATCGCGGGCCTGATCCAGTGTCTCGGCGACAACCACAGCGACCGGCTCGCCGACATAGCGCACCCGGTCGCGGGCCAGCATGGGACGTTCGGGGGAGGCGCCGTCTGAGCCATCCCGGTTCTTGACGGTAGTGCCATCCATGGAGACGTTGATGCCAGCAGCAACAAGGTCCGCCAGGGTGATCACCGCATGGACGCCGTCGGCCTCCAGCGCATCTTCCGTGTGCAGCGCCGTGATCATCCCGTGCGCCACCGGGCTGCGCAGCACCCACGCGCGTAAGGCATCCGCCGGGGCCGCGTCTTCAATGTAATTGCCTTGCCCGGTCAGGAATCTGACATCCTCGACCCGTTTTACCGGCTGGCTTTTCCCAAACTTGTCCATGCTCGCCCCTTGTCCGTGCTGGCTGGCTTCAGGGGGCCGAGAGTACCCTTAGCTGGCCGGTTGTCCAGCCAGCTCAATCACCGTCGCCACGTCACTGAGGCCGTAGCCGTTGAACTGCGTGCTCATGGCAGAGGAATAGGCGCCAAGCCCCGGGAACAGGACATAGTCGCCAGTGGCCGCATCACAGGGCAGCGGCAAACCATCCGGCAGCCGGTCCAGGCTGTCGCAGGTGGGGCCGAACACCACCCGCGGCTTGCGCTCGCCTCTGCGGTGCTTGCCGTCAGCGCCGACAACCTCAACCCTACCCGGCAGGCCCATGTCCCGGATATCAACCAGCCCGCCATAGATGCCGTCATTGAGGAACACCACCTCCCCCGCCTTGCGCACCCCCTTAATACGGGCGGCCAGGGTAAAGCTCTCAGAGACCATGGCCCGGCCCGGCTCGCAGATCAGCATGGGCTTGTCAGCTCCAAAGGCTGCATCAGCCGCCGCACCGATGGCCGCAAAGACCTTCTCAAGATCCGGCGCCACGCCATCGCGGTTGGCGGCAAAGCCGCCGCCGACGTTCAGCCGGGAGATCTGCACGCCAGCCTCGTCAATGATCCGCTTGGCGGCATGGACGTATTCGACCCAGGCGCTTTCATCCTCGCATTGGGTGCCGGGGTGGAAACACAGCGCCGGAGTCCAGCCGCGGGAGGCAACCTGTATCAGAAGTTCGACGGCCTCCTCGGGGGCAGCACCGAACTTACTGCCAAAGTCATAAGCCGCGCCCGCCACCGGCAGGGCAAAGCGGACGGCGATTTCACAGGAGCGCGGCACGGCGTCCAGCTTCTCCAGCTCGCTCAGTTCATCAACCGACCAGCTGGCGACGCCGTGTTCGATGCCGGCTTCGATCTCCGCCTCTGAGCGCATCGGGTTGTTGTAGTGCATGACCGCGTCGGGGCTGGCGGCGCGCACCGCCTCCATTTCCGCGGGCGAAGCCACGTCAAACGCCGTGATCCCCGCGGCCACCAGATTGGACAGAACCGCCGGATGCGGGTTTGCCTTCACCGCATAGGTCACCAGCCCCGGAAACCCCTCCCGGAACCGCCGCGCCACCTCATGCAGGACCCGCGGCGAGAAATACAGGATCGGATGATCCGGCGCGCTGCGGGCCAGGTGGGATTCAGGCGAAAGCCAAAGCGGAGGAATCTGCTGCATCGGGTAACCCTCATTCGTTTTACATATTTTGCGTGAAATGATCGTCGATTTTGGCCGGCATATTTCCTACAGTGACGAAAACATCCGTCACATCGCAGGCAAAAAATGCAAACCGACGATACAGATCAGCGCCTTGTCACCCTGCTGCGGGAGAACGCGCGCCGCCCGGTGGCTGAACTCGCCCGCCATCTGGGTCTCGCCCGCACCACCGTACAGGCCCGGATCGAGCGGCTGGAAGCCACGGGCGTAATAACCGGCTACACGCTCAAGACGTCCGCCGCAGTCCGCCCACCGCTGCAGGCGACGGTGCTGATGTCGATTGAGCCGCGCTCAGGGCCGGAAGTGCTGGCCCGCCTGCGCTGTCTGCCTGGCGTCGAGGTTGTGCACACCACCTCGGGCCGCTTTGACCTGCTGGCCCAGGTTGTGGCGCAAAGCACAGCTGAGCTGGACGAAACCATCGACAGCATCGCAGAAGCCCGCGGGGTGCGGTCCTCTGAAAGCCTGATCCATCTGGCAACCAAGCTGGACCGGACCGGCCAGTAGCCTTCAGACGCTCCGCACATAGTCCAGCAGCCAGTCCCGGAACTGCCGGGCTGCCGGGCGCATGGCGCCGCGGTCCGGATAGACCAGGTGGTAGGCTTCCTGCCCTGGCACGGAAACCTCCGGCAGGCACGGCACCAACCCGGCTGCTTTCATCGCGGCGTCAGACGCAGGGGCGCGGGCCAGCGCAATGCCAACGCCCTGCGCCGCCAGCTCTGCGGCCATCAGAGAATTGTCGGCAAAGAAATACCGCGCCTGCCCATGCGGAAGCCGCAGGTGTTCAAACAGCTGCACCCAGCTGGCGCGGTGGGTGGAGACTTCTATCAGGGGAAGTTGAAACAAGTCGTGCGGAGCCCGGATTTGCGCTGCGGTCTCAGGCAGCGCAACCGGGTAGAGGACCTCCCGCAGCAGTTCGTCGCTTTCGGTGCCAAACAGGGCCGGATTGCCGAAAACGATCTGCAAGTCGGTGAACCGGTTGGCAAAGTCCGCTGCCATATTGCCAGTGCTGAGCGCCAGATTGACCTGAGGGTGCGCCGCCTGGAAGTCCGGCAGCCCCCGGGCCAGCACCCCATGGGCAAACAGCAGCACCGATTGCACAAACAGCCGTTGCTCGCGGCTTTCGCCGAACAGGCCAGTCGTGGCGGTTTCCAGCATCAAGAGCGACTGCTGGACCGAAGGCAGATAGGCCCGCCCCGCCTCGGTCAGCGTCACAGCATGAGCATGGCGCTGGAACAACGGCGTGCCCAATTGCGTTTCCAGCGCCTTCACCTGCTGGCTGACGGCCGCCGCCGACATGTTCAGTTGAGCCGCCGCGCGGGCAAAGCTTTCGGTGCGCGCTGCCGCCTCGAACACACGCAGCCAGTTGAGAGAGGGAATCCGTGTCGCCATGCGCGCAGGCTAAGCTGAACTTAACCTAACCGGCAAGACATACCGTTCTGAGAAATTCCGCCGCCGGCGTAACCTCCCGGCCAGCGAACAGAGATGCGCCTCCGCGCAGCCTCCCCACCAGCCAGATGAGAAACGAGACATGACAAGTCCCGCCAATGCACCGCGTCCCAAGCGCAAGATTTGGAATTTCACCCCGCAGCTGCCGATCCAGACCTCTCCCTATTGGGACTGGCCTTTGAGGCCGCTAGCCTCAATCAAATACCTGCTGCAAAGCTGGAACCCGCTAGCGCTGCGGGCGCTATTGCTGGTGTTTGCCATCATCACCTGGAACTTTTTCACCCCGTCGATGGACCGGATCGCAACCCTCAGTTGGGACTGGGTGGCCGAAATCTGGTTCCGCAACTTCTGCATTCTGATGGTGGTGGCCGGCGGGCTGCATCTGGCCTTGTGGAAATTCCGGACCCAGCAGGATGAATACCGCTATGACATGCGCCCGATGATGAAGGGCGCCAAGGTCTTTACCTTCAAAAACCAGGTCTGGGACAACATGTTCTGGACCCTTGGCCCGGCACTTGCCTTCTGGACCTTCTGGGAGAGCTTCATCCTTTACGCATATGCCAACGGCTGGGTCACCATGATCACGCTGGAAGAAAACCCGGTCACCATGCTCCTGATGACCATCTTCATCCCGGTCTGGGCAGGCTTCCACTTCTACTGGCTGCACCGGCTGCTGCATGTGGGCGTTCTATATACCAAGGTGCACGCCTGGCATCACCGCAACATCAACACCGGCCCCTGGTCCGGCCTGGCGATGCACCCGGTGGAAAGCTTCTTCTTGATGTTCGACACCATGATCTTCTTCCTGCTGCCGTCGCACCCGGTCCTGGCGATCTTCCTGCTGTTCCACCACGGCATCGGCGCCCCGACCTCGCACGCGGGCTTTGAGAACATCAAGATCGGCAACAAGGCAAAGTTCCTGGTCGGCGACTTCTTCCACCAGCTGCATCACAAGTTCTTCGACTGCAACTACGGCACTTGGGAGACGCCCTGGGACGAGTGGTTCAACACCTTCCATGACGGCACCGACGAGGGCAACGAAATGGTCAAGGAACGCCGCCGTAAGATCTGGGCCGCCGAGTAGACACACATCACAGCACACATTGCCGGGCCTGTATCGGCCCGGCTTTCCTATTTGAAAGACAGGGGAAACCGATGAAAAACATCTACACCTTCGGCCGCCGCCCGGCTCAGCGCAATTACACCGTTCGGGACCTGATCGACCTCAAGACAACCGGCGAACGCCTGACCATGTGCAACCCGGCCAACAAAGCCGAGATCCAGGCCTGCGTCGACGCAGGTATCGACCTGCTGACTCTCTGGGACGTGCACCTGGACATGGCCCGCGAAATCGCCCCCACCCATTTTGCCGGCACCGCGATGAACTGGAGCCAGTTCGCCACCAATGACGAGATCATGCGCCACGCCATCACCTGCATGGAAAATGGCGCCGACATGTATTTCACCAACCGTTCGTTTGACGTGGTGGAGATGCTGGCCAAGGAAGGCATCCCGGTGCAGGTGCACATGGGGCTGGTGCCTTCGCTCAGCCATTGGTGCGGCGGTTTGCGCGCCTTTGGCCGCACCGCGGACGAGGCGATGCAGATCCATGAGACCTTCAAGCGCTACGAAAACGCCGGCGCCTTTGCCTGCGAGATCGAATGCGTGGCCGAGGACACTTTGCGCCTGCTCAATGACCGCACCTCGATCGTCACAATCTCGCTGGGCTCGGGCAATGCAGGCGACGTGATCTTCCTGTTCATGGCCGACATCTGCGGCGAAGCGGAAAACCCGCCGCGCCACGCCCATGCCTTTGGCGACCTGGGGCGGTTGCACAAGCAGATGTACCAAGAGCGGGTCGCAGCTCTTCAGGAGTTCCAATCGGAAGTGCGCGCCAGAAACTTCCCTTACAAGGCTCAGGCGATTTCCATGCATGAGGGTGAGCTGGAAAAGCTGCACGAGGCGCTGGACAAGCTGTAATTGGAACTAAGCGGTGCGCGCCCGGCGCGCGCGCGCTGGTTTCAGCGCCTCCGGCGCGGTATCCAGGTATTTAGGACCAGAAAGAAGCCGCAAGCGAAGCGCCCTTGCCCGCTGGCCGTCCGTCCGCCAAGGGATAATCATGCCAGGAGCAAGGGCAGCTTCTTCCTGGTGCGGTCATCGGCTCCTCAGCCTGTACCGCATAGGGAGAGTACTCCGATTCTGGTTAACGGAATCTTGCTGCTTCTTTCTGGTCTTAAATACCCAATAGCGCTCCGGCAGCCCCAGACGGAACGTTTGCGGCAAAATCCGCCTTCCCCTTCCCGGCCCCATTGGGTAATTGATCCGGCAGTTGCATGAGGGATCACGAGCGATGGCGATGGAAAAGACGTTCAACGCAGGCGAAGCCGAAAGCCGCCTGTACAAGGCCTGGGAAGAGGCCGGTTGCTTCAAGGCAGGTGCAAATGCCAAGCCCGAGGCCTCCACATATTGCATCATGATCCCGCCGCCGAATGTGACCGGCGTGCTGCACATGGGCCATGCCTTCAACAACACACTGCAGGACATCCTGATCCGCTGGAAGCGGATGCAGGGGTTTGACACCCTGTGGCAGCCGGGTACCGACCATGCGGGCATCGCCACCCAGATGGTCGTCGAGCGCGAGCTGGCCAAGACCCAGCAGCCCTCCCGCCGGGAACTCGGCCGCGAGAAATTCCTGGAGAAGGTCTGGGAGTGGAAAGAGAAATCCGGCGGCACCATCGTCGAGCAGCTGAAACGCCTCGGCGCCTCCTGCGACTTCTCCCGCACCGCTTTCACCATGGCAGGCGCGCAGGGCGACACCCGTACCGGCCACGAGAACTCCCCCAATTTCCACGATGCCGTGATCAAGGTGTTCGTGGAGATGTACAACAAGGGCCTGATCTACCGCGGCAAGCGGCTGGTCAACTGGGACCCGCATTTCGAGACCGCGATTTCCGACCTTGAGGTGGAGAACATCGAGGTCGCGGGCCACATGTGGCACTTCAAATACCCGCTGGCAGGCGGTGCCACCTATACCTATGTCGAGAAGGATGAGGACGGCAATGTCATCCTCGAGGAAGAGCGCGATTATATCTCCATCGCCACCACCCGGCCCGAGACCATGCTGGGCGACGGTGCCGTGGCTGTGCATCCTTCGGACGAACGCTATGCACCCATCGTGGGCAAGCTGTGCGAGATCCCGGTCGGCCCCAAGGAGCACCGCCGCCTGATCCCGATCATCACCGATGAATACCCGGACAAGGATTTCGGCTCCGGTGCGGTGAAGATCACCGGCGCGCATGACTTCAACGACTATCAGGTCGCCAAGCGCGGCGGCATTCCGATGTACCGTCTGATGGACATGCGCGGCCAGATGCGCGCGGACGGCGACAGCTATGAAGCCGCCGCCACCCTCGCCATGTCTGTCGCCAAGGGTGAGAAGACCCTGACCGAAAACGAGGCTGACGCCGTCAACCTGGTGCCGGATGAGCTGCGCGGTCTGGACCGGTTCGAGGCCCGCAAACTGGTGGTTGAGCAGATCACCAGCGAAGGCCTGGCGGTGATGGTCAGCGAGACCAAAACCGTCAAGGGCGAGGACGGTGAGGAGACGCAGGTCACCGAGACCGTGCCGTATGTCGAGAACAAGCCGATCATGCAGCCCTTCGGCGACCGCTCCAAGGTTGTGATCGAGCCGATGCTGACCGACCAGTGGTTTGTCGACGCGGAAAAAGTTGTCGGTCCGGCGCTGGATGCGGTGCGCAACGGCGATGTGAAGATCCTGCCGGAAAGCGGTGAAAAGACCTATTACCACTGGCTGGAGAACATCGAGCCATGGTGCATCTCGCGCCAGCTGTGGTGGGGCCATCAGATCCCGGTTTGGTACGGGCCGAGCATCCGCATGCTTGAAGAGCCTCTGACAATTACTAGGAACCCTGACCCCGATGACATCATCGTAAGGCCTGCGGAAAGTTACGAGACGATCTGGACCTACGACTATCAGGAGCCAATTGCGTTCTGCGCCGCGTCTGAAAATGAAGCCATTGTGCTGATGCATGAGTACTATGCAGCAGAAAACGCAAAGCTAAAGGAACGTGGCACCAGCCTCGGTGTGCTTGGCATGAAAATCATGCCCACCCCTTTGAAAGAGGAAGATCAAACACAGCCTCGTGGGGCCACTCTCAATCTCTGGCGCGACCCCGACGTGCTGGACACCTGGTTCTCTTCCGGTCTCTGGCCGATCGGCACGCTGGGCTGGCCGGAATGGACCGAGGACACCAAGAAATACTTCCCGACCTCGACGCTCGTCACCGGTCAGGACATTCTGTTCTTCTGGGTTGCCCGGATGATGATGATGCAGCTGGCGGTGCTGGACAAAAACCTGCCGGTCAAGGAGCGCATCCCCTTCGACACCGTCTACCTGCATGGCCTCGTGCGCGACGCCAAGGGCAAGAAGATGTCGAAATCCACCGGCAACGTGGTGGACCCGCTGGAAATCATCGAGGAATTCGGCGCCGACGCGCTGCGTTTCTCCTCTGCGGCGATGGCGGCGCTTGGCGGCGTGCTGAAGCTGGATATGGAGCGCCTCAAGGGCTACCGGAACTTTGGCACCAAGCTGTGGAATGCGGTGAACTTTGCCCATTTCAACAACGTCTATGACGAAACTGTCCCGGCCTTTGCCTGCCCGGATGCAAAGGCTGCGGTGAACCAGTGGATCATCGGTGAGACCGCCAAGGTGCGGGTGGAAGTGGACGCGGCGCTGGAAGCCTACCGTTTCAACGACGCGGCCAATGCGCTTTATGCCTTTGTCTGGGGCAAGGTCTGCGACTGGTATATCGAACTCAGCAAACCGCTGTTCAACTCGGACGATGAGGCAGTGATCGCAGAAACCCGCCAGACGCTGGGCTGGGTGCTGGACCAGTGCATGATCCTGCTGCATCCGATCATGCCCTTCATCACCGAGGAGCTCTGGGGCAACACCGCCAAGCGCGAAAACATGCTGGTGCATGAGGATTGGCCCACGTATGGCGCCGAACTGGTCAATGCCAACGCAGACGCCGAGATGAACTGGGTGATCACCGCGATTGAGAATATCCGCTCCACCCGCGCGCAGATGCATGTGCCGGCGGGCGCCAAGATCCCGATGGTGGTGACGGAGTTCTCGGACCAGGCGCGCTCTGCCTGGGAAAAGAACGAGGCGATGATCCGGAAACTGGCCCGCATCACGTCGCTGGAGCAGGTGGAGAGCTTCCCCAAGGGCTGCGCGAGCGTTGCCGCGCCTGGTGCCTCCTTCGGCCTGCCGCTGGCGGATGTGATCGACGTCGACGCTGAAAAGGCGCGTCTGGAGAAAACCCTGGGTAAGCTGGCCAAGGAGCTGGGGGGCTTGCGCGGTCGGCTGAACAACCCAAAATTCGCAGCCTCCGCGCCGGAGGACGTGGTGGCGGAAGCCAAGGCGAACCTTGCCGCGCGCGAGGAAGAGGAAGCCAAGGTCAAGGAGGCGCTTGCCCGCCTGGCCGAGATCGGCTGATCCCGCACGTTAAGCACGTTTTGAAACGCCCGCCCGCCCCGGCGGGCGTTTCCGTTTTCCGGCGCAGCCCCTTGAAACGACCGCAAATTCCGGCGCAACGGGGAAATTCTTAACAACCGCCCCATTGTCTTTGGCACCGATTTATATCAGCCTGCCCTCAACCATAAAAAGAGGGGGAGGCATCGCCGATGCCCAAAGGATACTGGGTGGCGCATGTGGATGTGCGCGACATGGACCGCTACCAGGCCTATATCACGGCGGCCCGGCCGGTGCTGGAAGAGTATGGCGCAAAATTCCTGATCCGCGGCGGCGAGCGGGAAGTGCGCGAAGGCGCCTTTAGGGCCCGCACGGTGGTGCTCGAATTCAAGGATTTCGAAACCGCAAAAGCCTGCTATGATTCCGTGGCCTATCAGGACGCCAAGGCCTTTCGCGATTTGGTCTCGACGGGTGATATGCACATCATTGAGGGATATGGCGAGTAACCCCGCCCTCCCTGCCGCACTGCCTGAGGTCTGCTGATGCCTTTGCTCAAGAAGTTCTTTCAAGCTTTCCGCCCTTCCGAGGCCCCGGCGCTGCCGGACCCGGATGCCGAACTGGCGCTTGGTGCGCTGCTGGTGCGGGTGGCGCAATCGGACCGGGATTATCAGCTGGAGGAGATCAGCCTGATCGACCGGATTCTGGCACGGCTTTACCAGCACAATGCGATCGAGGCTGCCAAGGTGCGCGCCACCTGTGAGAAGCTGCACGCCGCGGCACCGGAAACCGACACCTTCGGCCGGCTGATCCGCGAAACCACCGGGCTGGAGGAACGGCTCGCGGCGCTGGACGCACTCTGGGAAGTGGTTCTGGCCGATGGCAACGCGCATGAGGGCGAGGTCACCATCGTCGAAGATGCGCGCAAGGCCATGGGCCTGTCTTATGCCGACAGCCAGAAAGCCCGGGCGCGCGCCGAAGCGAAGCTCGCCGCGCCAGAGGGGGACGGGTGATGTTCAAGGAGCTTTTGAACCGGCTGCTGGAGCCCGCCCCTGCTCCGCTGGATGACGAAGGCGCGCGGCTGGCGCTCACCGCGCTGCTGGTGCGTATCGGCCGCTCGGACAACAATTACTCCGAGGTGGAGAAGGACCGCATCGACCGCATTCTGGCTGCCCGCTACGGGCTGGACACCGGCGGTGCGCTGATCCTGCGAGAACAAGCCGAGGGGATGGAGGCCGAGGCCCCCGATACCGTGCGCTTTACCCGCGCCATCAAGGAAGCCGTCGCCTATGAGGACCGCACGGGCGTGATTGAGGCACTGTGGCAAGTGGCGCTGGCAGACGGGCACCGCGATGCCAATGAAGACGCGCTCCTGCGGCTGTCATCCAGCCTGCTGGGGGTTTCGGATGTGGACAGCGCCAAGGCGCGCAAACGGGCAGAGGCCGCTTTATGATTGCTCATCTTGGAATGTACGACCGCCCGGAAACCGCGGCGGCAAATGACCGTTTCTGGACTTCGGTCCGCGCGCATCTGGGCGGCGGGCCGGAAGCACTGACCCGCGATGCAGACTTCTGGGAGGTCTGGAAATCGCCGGACCTGCTGCTGTCGCAGACCTGCGGCTGCCCTTACCGCACCCGGCTTTATGGCGAGGTTGCGCTGGTCGGAACTCCGGATTACGGGCTGCCCGGCTGCCCTCCAGGTTATTATAACAGCGTCATTGTCGCCCGCAGCGCCGACGCGGGCCAGTCGCTCAAGGCGTTTTCCGGACGCCGTTTTGCTTATAACGAAGCGTTGTCGCAATCCGGCTGGGCGGCTCCGATGGTGCATATGCATGATCGCGACATCCTGCCTGGTGCGCTGGTGGAAACCGGCGGCCATCAGCTGTCCGCGGAAGCCGTGGCTGCAGGCCGCGCGGATTTCGCCGCGCTGGACGCACTGACATGGGAACTGGTCAAAGAATACGATGGTTTCGCCGCTGGTCTGTGCGAAATTGACCGGACTGAACCGACCCCCACGCTGCCCTACATCACTGCCCTTGGTGGCGATGCCGGGGCACTGTTTGCCGCGCTTGAATCCGCCATCCGCGGCCTCGACGAAGAAACCCGCCACCTGCTGCATCTGAAAGGGCTGGTGCAGATCGCCCCGGCTGACTATCTGGCCGTGCCGACTCCGCCTGGCCCGGTGCTGACGGAACAGCGCATCCGCGCAGCGGAGTTGACGTAACGCCTGCCCCCGAATTGGCGGTTCACCCCGCCATTTTGACGCCTGCAGTGCCGTCTTGTGCGGTTTGAACGTTGCATTCGTTGTTTTTTTCGGTCCAATAAGAACGAATTTCCACTCACAGGGACAAAGACACCTTGACCGATACAACGCCCGTTCTGCAAATCCGCGGCCTGCACAAATCCTATGGCGAGCTGGAAGTGATCAAAGGCGTCGACATCACCGCCCAAAAGGGCGACGTGGTGTCTCTGATCGGATCTTCGGGCTCTGGCAAGTCGACGCTGCTGCGCTGCTGCAACCTGCTGGAGGACAGCCAGCAGGGAGAGATCTTTTTCAAGGGCGAGCCGATCACCTGGTCCGGTCAGGGCCTCGCGCGCCGCCCCTCCGACGCCAAGCAAGTGCTGCGGATCCGCACCAATCTTTCGATGGTCTTTCAGCAGTTCAACCTGTGGGCCCATATGACCATCCTTCAGAATGTGATGGAGGCGCCCGTTACCGTACTGGGCCGCGAACGCGTCGAGGTTGAGGAAAAGGCCCGCCATTACCTGGCGAAGGTCGGCATCGGCGACAAATGCGACGTCTACCCGGCACAGCTGTCCGGCGGCCAGCAGCAGCGGGCCGCGATTGCCCGTGCTTTGTGCATGGAGCCGGAGGCGCTGCTGTTTGACGAGCCGACCTCTGCGCTGGATCCGGAACTGGAACAGGAAGTGGTCAAGGTGATCAAGGATCTGGCCGCTGAGGGCCGCACCATGCTGATCGTCACCCATGACATGAACATGGCCGCGGATGTTTCCAGCCACATCGTGTTTCTGCATCAGGGGCTGATCGAAGAAGAAGGTTCGCCGGACGAATTGTTCGGCAACACCCGCTCACCGCGGCTGCGGACATTCCTGTCCTCGACCCGGCACGGCCAATAAGCAATAACAACTAAACCCAAAAACCAAATGAAAAATGGGAGTAACCTTATGAAATCACTGATCCTTGGCACCGCTGCCCTGGCGCTGACCGCAGGCATGGGCCTGGCGGACACCGTGCGCCTGGGCACCGAAGGCGCCTATGCGCCGTGGAACTTTGTCAACGACGCCGGCGAAATCGACGGCTTTGAACGCGAGCTGGGCGACGAGCTGTGCAAGCGCGCCGAGCTGACCTGCGAGTGGGTCAAGAATGACTGGGATTCGATCATTCCGAACCTGGTGTCCGGCAACTACGACACCATCATCGCCGGCATGTCGATCACCGACGAGCGCGACGAAGTCATCGACTTCACCCAGGCCTACACTCCGCCGGATCCGTCCGCATACTTGGCGCAGTCCGCCGATGTTGACCTGGCCAGCGGTGTGATTGCGGCCCAGGCCACCACCATCCAGGCCGCCTTCATTGCTGAGCAGGGCTGGACCCTGGTTGAATTCGCCACTCCGGAAGAAACCGTCGCCGCCGTGCGCAACGGTGAAGCGGACGCGGTTCTGGCCGACAACAGCTTCATCGACACTATGGTTGGCGACGGCCTGGTCAAGCTTGAGCGCACCGAATCCATCGGCGGCGGCGTTGGCATGGGCTTCCGGGAATCGGACGCCGAACTGCGCGGCAAATTCGACGCGGCAATCCAGTCGATGAAAGACGACGGCACGCTGAACACGCTGATCGCCAAGTGGGAAGTGGCTTCCCAGTGGTAATCTGATCTCCTCGCGGGATCCGCAGGCCCGCCGCCGCGGCGCGCGGGCCTCATTCTTTCTCTTCCGGCCGCTCCGCTGCCGGGCGTGAACACAGAAAGACAGGGTACATATGTTTTCCTATTGCACGGACCCATCCACGCTTGAGGGGCTGAGTTGGCTCAGCTGCTACCTGACCACAGGCAAGCATATGAACCTCTATATCTCGGTCTTCGTGGTGCTGACCCTGCTGGCGATCACTGCTCCGGTGGCCCTTCTGTTCGGCTTTGGCGCCGCCAGTGCCGCGCGGTCGAAATTCCTGCCGCTGCGCTGGTTCGGCATGGGATACACCAGCATCGTGCGGGGCGTTCCCGACATTGCCTTCTTCCTGTTCTTCGTCATCGCGCTCGACCAGGCGTTTGAGTGGATGCGTCACAAGGTGAAATGCCCGGACTGGGATCAGCCGATCCGCCAGGGCATCGATTTTGTGGTCTGTGACGCGGCCAAGCTGCCGCTGTCGACCGCACCGCAATGGGTGCATGAGACCTATGGCTTTTTACTGGCGGTGCTCACCTTCTCCATCGTCTTTGGCGCCTTTGCCGCCAATGTGCTGTTTGGCGCCATGCGCGCGGTGCCGCGCGCCCAGATCGAAACCGCCGAGGCCTATGGCATGACCTCCCGGCAGGCGTTCTGGCGCATCCTGGTGCCTCAGATGTGGGTCTATGCGCTGCCCGGCCTGTCGAACCTGTGGATGGTGCTGATCAAGTCCACTCCGCTTCTGTTCCTGCTGGGGGTCGAGGACATCGTTTACTGGGCGCGGGAGCTCGGCGGCACCAAGACCGCAAGATTCACTGACTACCCGCATCCGAACTGGCACGTGTGGTACTTCGCTGCGCTGCTAGTGTTCTACCTCTGCTTCACCAAAGTGTCCGAGGTCGCCCTGGACCGGATCATGAAGCGCCTGACCAAGGGCCAGGCCACCGCAGCAGGCGAAGCACAAAGAAAGGCAGCGGCATGAGTTGCATTGAAACCATACAGGCCTATGCCTTCCGTTCCTTAGGCTTTGGCGAACGCCTGCTGCCACGCGGCGAATATACCCTGTGCGAGCATTTCACCCTGATCGGCTCCGGCCTGATCTGGAACGTTTATTTCGGCGCGCTGGCACTGCTGACCGGCTTTTTCCTCGCGGTGGCGCTGGCAGTTGGCAAATCCAACCCCAATCCGCTGTTCCGCAAGCCGGCTGAGTGGTTCATCTTCGTGTTCCGCGGCAGCCCGCTGTTCATCCAGTTCTTCTTTGCCTACGCCTGCTTCCTCAGCCTGAAAAGCGTGTCCGGTTTCTTTGATCCGTTCACCTCCGCCTGGCTGGGCGCGCTGGTCGTGCTGTTCTGCAATACTGCAGCCTACTCGGGCGAGATCTTCTACGGCGCGCTGCTGTCGATCCCCAAGGGCGACATCGAGGCCGCCGATGCCTATGGCATGACCGGCTGGAACCGCTTCCGCCGTATCACCTTCCCGACGATGCTGCGGCTGGCCTGGCCTGCCTATACAAACGAAGCGATCTTTCTATTCCACGCCACCACGCTGGTGTTCTTCTCCGGCTTCCCGGCCTGGCGCCAGCAGGGCGATGCGCTCTATTATGCCAGCTATTTCGCGGACAAGACCTTCAACCCGTTTGTCCCCTACCCGATCCTGGCCTTCTACTTCATCCTGCTGACATTGGTGATCATCAGCCTGTTCGGCTTTGTGAACCGGCGGCTGAACAAGCATCTGCCGCAGGAAAGGCGGCAAAGATTTCGCTTGCGTCTTAATCTGATCCGGTAGTATCCATTATTTGATCAAATTCAAAATCGCAGACTCTCTACGCGGAATCATGCGCGTTCCAGGATAAACTCTGCACCATCTTGGATTATGATCAAAAAAATGGACCAGGGGCTTGAACGTGCCCCGGCTCTGCTACGCCCTCCTTGCGGGCGCACTTGGCCGGAGGTGTCCCCGAAACCGTCAGGTGATTGGATGAAAAACTGGCTCAGGAAAAATCCGCATGTGCGCACCATTCGCGTGGCCGCGGCAGACATCAATGGTCAGGCCCGGGGCAAGCGCATCCCGGCGCGCTTCGCCGACAAGGCGGTTGAAGAAGGCACCCGTTTCCCTCTGTCTGTCCTGAATCTGGACATCTGGGGCGAAGATATCGACGATAGCCCGCTGGTTTTTGAATCCGGTGATGCCGACGGGGTGCTGAAACCGACCGAACGCGGTTTTGTGCCGATGCCATGGCTGGAATCTCAATCCGCCCTGCTGCCGATCTGGATGTACCGCGAAGACGGCCGCCCCTACGACGGCGACCCGCGCCATGCGCTGCGGGCCGTGGCGGACCGCTACAAAGCGCTAGGACTGACACCGGTTGTTGCAGTGGAACTGGAGTTTTTCCTGATTGATGACAGCGGCAAGAACCTGCAGGTGCCCACCTCGCCCCGCTCTGGCAAGCGGCGCAAGGCGGCTGAAACCATGTCGATCCGCGCACTCGACCAGTTCGACAGTTTCTTCACTGATCTCTATGACGCCTGCGAGGACATGGATATTCCCGCGGACACCGCCATTTCCGAGGCGGGCCTGGGTCAGTTCGAAATCAACCTGATGCACGGCCCCGACGCGTTGCGCGCTGCAGATGACGCCTGGCTGTTCAAGATGCTGGTCAAAGGCCTGGCCCGCCGCCATGGCTTCGCCGCCAGTTTTATGGCCAAACCCTATGAAGACTATGCGGGCAATGGCCTGCACACTCATTTCTCGGTGCTGGACCAGGACGGCAACAACATCTTTGACGATGGCGGCCCCAAAGGCTCTGATGCGATGCGCCATGCTGTTGGCGGCTGCCTGAAGGCAATGAACGACTCCACCCTGATCTTTGCCCCGCACGGCAACAGCTATGACCGGATGGTGCCAGGCGCCCATGCCCCGACCGGTATCTGCTGGGCCTATGAAAACCGCACCGCCGCCATCCGCGTACCCTCAGGAAACTCCAAGGCGCGCCGGATCGAGCACCGGTTTGCCGGCGGCGACGTGAACCCCTATCTGATGCTAACCGCCATCCTGGGCGCCGCCCTCTATGGAATCGAAAACCGGATCGCCCCCTCCGAGCCGATCACCGGCAACGCCTATGCGCTCGACCTGCCGCAGGTGCCCAACACCTGGCAGGACGCAATCGACGCTTTCGAGGCCTCTGAGATCATTCCGCATTTCTTTTCTGCTGAAATGATCCGCAACATGATCCTGACCAAGCGGCAGGAACTGCGCTACATGGAAGAACTCACCCCCGAAGAACGGGTAGAGATCTATCTCGACACGGTCTGACGCGACCCCTTGCCCGCCCGAAATACGGCGGGCTACCTTCCGCGCAGCGAAATCCCTGAAACTGGTGACTTATGAAAATCGGCATTCTGCAAACCGGCCATTCACCCGAAGACCTGTTCGGCCCCTTCGGCGATTACGACGCTATGTTCCGCGACATGCTGGACGGCAACGGCTTTGAGTTTCAGACTTGGGCCGTGGTCGACGGCTTGCTTCCAGAAAGCGCCGCTGACGCCGATGCCTGGCTGATCACCGGCTCCAAGCACGGCGCCTACGAGGACCACGCCTGGATCCCGCCGCTGGAGGATCTGATCCGCGAGATCCACGCGCGCAAGCAGCCGTTGGCCGGCATTTGCTTTGGCCATCAGATCATCGCCCAGGCCCTTGGCGGCAAGGTCGAGAAATTCGTGGGCGGCTGGGCCGTCGGCCGGGTTACCTACCAGGTGGACGGCAAGGAGCTGACCCTCAATGCCTGGCACCAGGACCAGGTGGTCGGACTGCCCGAAGGTGCCCGTGTGCTGGGCGGCAACGGCTTCTGCCAGAACGGCATTCTGGCCTATGGCGACCACATCATCTCCTGGCAGCCCCACCCCGAGTTTCCCAATGCCTTCGTCGGCGGCCTGATCGAAAAACGCGGCCGCGGTGTGGTACCCGACGACCTGCTGGACCGTGCAGCCGCTGAGCTGGACGCGCCCGTGGACAACCAAGAAATCGCAACCTTCCTCGCAGAGTTTTACAGGAAAGAGAGGACCTAATGTCAGCCTGGCTCGACGCCCTTCCCGAAGCAGCAAAAACCTATCTGGAGGGCCGTCGTCTCGACGAAGTTGAATGCGTTATCTCGGACCTTCCCGGTATCGCCCGCGGCAAGGCGGTACCGGCATCGAAATTCGCGAAAACCGATTACTTTCATCTGCCCGACAGCATCTTCTACCAGACTATCACCGGGGACTGGGCCGATGCCGCGGATGAGGATGGCTGGATCGAAAAGGACATGACGCTGAAGCCGGACATGTCCACAGCCACGGCGGCACCCTGGACCGGCGACTGGACGTTGCAGGTGATCCACGATGCCTATGACCGGCATGACAAACCAATCCCCTACAGCCCGCGCAACGTGCTGAAACGGGTGGTGCAGCTGTATCATGACAAGGGGTGGAAACCGGTTGTAGCGCCGGAGATGGAGTTCTTCCTGGTCGCCCGCAACATCGATCCGGCCAAGGAAATCGAACCGATGATGGGCCGCTCCGGCCGCCCGGCAGCGGCGCGCCAGGCCTATTCGATGACCGCGGTGGACGAATTCGGCCCCGTGATCGACGACATCTACGACTTTGCCGAAGCGCAGGGGTTCGAGATCGACGGCATCACCCAGGAAGGCGGCGCCGGCCAGCTGGAGATTAACCTCCGCCACGGCAACCCCGTCAAGCTGGCGGATGAGGTCTTTTACTTCAAGCGCCTGATCCGCGAGGCGGCGCTGCGTCACGATTGCTTTGCCACCTTCATGGCCAAACCCATCGAGGATGAGCCGGGCTCCGCCATGCACATCCACCACTCGATCCTGGACATCGAAACTGGCGATAACATCTTCTCGGGCCCACAGGGCGGCGAGACGGATGCGTTTTACCACTTTATCGCAGGCCTGCAAAACCACTTGCCTGCGGGCCTGGCGGTGATGGCGCCCTATGTGAACTCCTACCGCCGCTATGTGAAAGACCACGCGGCCCCCATCAATCTGGAATGGGCGCGCGACAACCGCACCACCGGCATCCGCATCCCGTTGTCGGGACCGGACGCGCGACGGGTCGAAAACCGCATTGCCGGCATGGATTGCAACCCATACCTGGGGATCGCCTTGTCGCTGGCCTGCGGCTACCTCGGCCTGATCAATGAAGAACGTCCGCGCAAGCAATTCAAGGGCGACGCCTATGAGGGCGAAGGCGATATCCCGCAGGTGATGGGCCAGGCGCTGGATCTGTTCGACGAGGCAACCCAGCTGCACGAAGTTCTGGGACCGGAATTTGCCCGCGTGTATTCCATCGTGAAACGCACGGAGTATGAGGAGTTCCTGCAGGTGATCTCGCCCTGGGAGCGCGAGCATCTGCTGATGAACGTCTAAAACTCCGGCGCTGCGCCCCGGTGCAGCGCCCGTTCAATTGAGTATTTGTGGAAAGATGAAGAGCAGGTGTCCCGCCGGAGGCCTGCTTCCGATGAGGTGCGCGATGGGGATGAACCTGCTCTATTCCAATGACCGCAAGGGCGAATATCCAGACAGCTGGTATGCGGCAACCGCTTTTCCGATGGAGCGCTTTGCGGCGCTGAACGGTGAGGTAAAGGCAGATGTCTGCATCGTCGGCGGCGGCTATACCGGCCTGTCGGCGGCGCTGCATCTGGCTGAGGCCGGGATGTCCGTGGTGCTGCTGGAAGCACAGCGCGTGGGATTTGGCGCCTCGGGGCGCAACGGCGGCCAGCTGGGCAGCGGCCAGCGTATGGACCAGGAAGGTCTGGAAGCGCTGATGGGGGAACCCGAGGCGCAGAAGCTCTGGCAGCTGGGCGAAGACTCCAAGGACCTCGTGAAGTCGCTGATCGCGCGGCACGGCGAAGGTTGCCACCTGAAACCCGGCGTTGCCTGGACCGCCTTCTCGGACAAGGAAGCCGCAGAGTTGCATGACTACGGCCGCCACCTGCAGGACCGCTACGGCTACGGCAGCATCGAATTCCTGGGCAAGGACGCCTGCTGTGCGATGTGCCCCTCCCCTGCCTACAAGGGTGGCATCCTGGATCATGGTGCCGCTCATCTGCACCCGCTGAACTATGCCTTCAGCCTAGCCCGCGCCGCCTCCGCGGCAGGTGCTGGGATTTATGAAAGCAGCGAGGTTCTGGACATCCAGGAAGGCGCCAAGCTGCGCATCCGCACAGCGGGCGGAAGCGTCGCTGCCGACCATCTGATCCTTGCCTGCAACGGCTACCTGGGCGGGCTGAACGGACAAGTGGCGGCACGGGTGATGCCGATCAACAACTTCGTGGTGGCCACCGAGCCGCTGGGCGAGGACGCCGCCCGGGTTCTGACCCGCGACGTCGCCGTGGCCGACACCAAGTTCGTGGTGAACTACTTCCGCCTCAGCCATGACAAACGCTTGCTGTTCGGCGGCGGTGAAAGCTACGGCTACCGGTTCCCGGCAGACATCTCCGCCACCGTGCGCAAGCCGATGACAGAGATCTTCCCGCATCTGAAGGACGTGAAGATCGACTACGCCTGGGGCGGCACATTGGGCATCACCATGAAGCGGATGCCCTACCTGGCCCGGCTGGCGCCAAACATCCTGACCGCCTCCGGTTACTCCGGCCATGGCGTCGGCACCGCCACCCACGCAGGCCAGCTGATGGCACAGGCTATCCGGGGCGAGGCCGAAGGCTTTGACACCATGGCCCGCGTTCCGGCACCGCGATTCCCCGGCGGGCCGCGGATGCGCTCGCCTCTCTTGGTGCTGGCCATGACCTGGTTTGCCCTGCGCGACCGGCTGGGGATCTGATCCCCGCTGGTAACTCAGCCGGTTTTCGCGCGAACTCCGCAACAGTTCTGTGAAATCTTGCCTGTGGTGGCAATTTCCGCCGCGTTGCCTCTTGGCACGGCCCGGTCATAGTTTTACATTTCCTGAAGCAACAATTCAGGATTTTGAAATATGGCCCTGCCGCCCAACGTTCATGACGCTGAACCCATTCCCGCAGCCGCCCGCGAGGCCATCGACGCGCTGATGCAATCCGGCGATCTGTTCCGCTACACCGCTCCCCAGGATGCGCCGGTCACTCTGCTGGAACAGGAATACGCAGAACTCTTGGGCAGTAAATACGCACTGGCGGTTTCGTCCTGCTCTGCCGCGCTGTTCCTGTCGCTGAAGGCGCTCGGCCTGCCCCGTGACGCCCGGGTGCTGATCCCAGCCTTCACCTTTGCCGCGGTGCCCTCCTCGGTGGTGCACGCCGATTGCGTGCCGGTGCTGTGCGAGGTGGGCGATAACTACCGTATCGACATGGCTGATTTCGAGACTAAGCTGGACAGCGTGCAGGCGGTGATCATCAGCCACATGCGCGGCCATACCTCGGACATGGATGCCATCATGGCGCTTTGCGATGCCCGCGGCATCCCGGTGGTCGAGGACGCGGCGCATTCCCTGGGCACCACCTGGAACGGCCGCAACATCGGCACCATCGGCAAGGTCGGCTGCTTCTCCTTCCAGTCCTACAAGATGGTCAATGCCGGCGAAGGCGGCATCCTGATCACCGACGACGCGGACCTGATCGCCCGCGCCGCCATCATGTCCGGCGCCTACGAGCACAACTGGAAAAAACACAAGGGCCCGCATGGGGAAAACACCCCGGACCTGGAGCAGGCCTTTGCCAAATGGCAGAACCAGCTGCCGCTGTATAACCTGCGGATGAGCAATCTCTCTGCCGCGGTAATCCGTCCGCAATTGCCGGAACTGGCGCGCCGGGTGCGCGACGGTCTGGCAAACCATGACTATGTGGCAGACCGGCTGAACGGCTCTCCCTTCTTCAACGTGCCCGCACCGCTGGTCCCGGAACGCCGGGCGCCGGATTCGATCCAGTTCAACCTGGCAGGCCTCAGCGAAGAACAGACCCACGCCTTTGCCAATGCCGCAGCAGAAAAGGGTGTCAAAGTGCAGGTCTTCGGACTGTCGACCGACAATGCCCGCGCCTTCTGGAACTGGCAATTCCTGCGCGACGTGCCCGAACTGCCGCAGACCCGCGCGATGCTGATGAAGGCCTGCGACGTGCGCCTGCCGGTGCGCCTTACGCGGGCCGAGCTGGACGTGATTGCGGACATTCTGCTGTCCGCCGCCGAAGAGAGCATGGGCAAGGCAGCTGCCTGAAAACAACAGGTGCTTTAACAAGTACCCTCCCCGGCCCTGTGCTGGGGGTTTTCGTGATTGCAATCCAGGTTTGTGCCGTCCACGGTGCCGCATATGAAAGGCCCGCTGAAATTCAAACGGCGCCCGGCCACCGCGCTGGTGGCCATGGCAAATGCCTTAAGTATGGGGGATGCCGTTGCCGGAGATGAGCTGAGCCAGATCATTGGCACGGTTGTTTCCGATCGGGCTGAGCGGGCCGCGCTGCTGGCCGCCATCCGCGCCTCCAACGACCCGGACTGCGGCCTGGCCGTGGCCGACCTGCTGACCGCCTATGCCAACGAAGCTGCAGAGGCGGAAGCCCAGGCCCGCGACGCAGATCAGGTCATCGGCCAATGGGCCCAGCGGCTGGCAGCGGGCGCGCTGCTGGCGAGCTTTGGTGCAGCGATTGCCGGCACTGTAACCGGCGGGCTGGCCTTTGGCCTCGCCCTCCTTTCGTTTTCAGGCTTTGTTTTCGCAACCGCCTCCCGCATCGGCGGACGGGAAAAGGTGCGCCACCGCAAACAAGACCGGGATAGCGCCGACTCGCTGGCCCGACATGTGCTGGAAGCAGGCAAACTGAAGAAGGAGGGGAAGTGATATGGAATTTTCAGCTTTCTTCCCCTATATTGGCAGTGCAACCGGAGAAACGCATGTTTGAAGCCATGGGACTTGAGACTGTCATCGTCAGCACGATCGTCGGCGCCTGCGCCATGTCTTTTGGTGCCAGCGCTTATCTGTTCCTGCGCGCGCGTCCCGTGCCTGAGGCGAAGAGCTTGGACGAGATCGTCAAAAACGCCCCGTATCACCGGCTGCATAACGTGCTGAAAGTCGAAGCCGGATCCTGATCCACCCCTGCATCAGACTGCGCAAAAATAAGCCCCCGCCAAACTGGACAGGGGGCCTTTTCTGTCAGCGTTCTCCGCCAAGCCTCATTTCATCTTGGACAGTTTTTCCTGCAGCGCCGCCAGCTGCTTCTTAATGTCGTCCAGATCCTCGCCGCTGCTTTCGGATTTCTCCTCCTCAGCCGCTCCGCCAGTCCATCCACCAGGACCGAACCCGCCGGTCATCGCTTTTAGGAATGCTTCCTGCTGCGCCTTCATCGCCTCGAATCCCGGCATCTTGGACATCGGGTTCATTGCGTTCATGTTCTCCATCATCTTCGACTGGCTCTCACGCAGCATATCGAATGAAGACTGCAGGAACTGCGGCATCACCCCGCCGCCGGGCACCATGTAGCTGCGCACCAGATCGTTCAGCACATTGACAGGCAGCACATTCTCGCCACGGCTTTCATGCTCGGCGATGATCTGCAGCAGATACTGGCGGGTCAGATCGTCACCTGTTTTCAGGTCTACGATCTGCACCTCACGGCCTTCCCGGATGAACCCCGCGATATCCTCCAGCGTAACGTAATCGCTGGTCTCGGTGTTATAGAGCCTGCGGCTCGCATACCGTTTGATCAGCAAGGGTTTGTCCTGATCTGCCATGTGTTCCCTCCCCGGTCATGACGCATTGCAGCGAAGCCTATGCCAGTGCAGAACAAAAGGGAAGCCTTGGCGTGTTTTCCGCAACTATTGTTCTGTACAGCCCTGCCGCAGAAATACCGAAAACGCTTGACCTGAACCCGGCTTGAGCAATTATCAGTATCCCCGCACTACAATTTTCAGCGGGAGCATTCACAGACATGAACATCCTGATCCTGGGCGCCACCGGTTCCATTGGCACCGCCGTCACCCGAGAACTGGTCCGCCACGGCCACAGCGTGACCGGCCTCAGCCGGTCCGAAGCCTCCGACCGCAAGCTGGAGGCCTTGGGCGCCCGGCCGCTGCGCGGAGATCTGCTCAGCCCTGGCACCTGGGTGCGTGATGCCGCCCGCGTGGATGGGCTGATCCAGCTGGCCGCGACCTTTGATAAGGACATGGCGGCGGCTGATACCGCTGCCATCACCGCCATCCTGCGGCAAGCCGCCCTTCGCTCGCAGCCGCTGCGAATGATCTACACCGGCGGCTGCTGGCTTTATGGCGCCACCGGCAACCGGGTTGCGGATGAGACCAGTCCGATGCGCCCGATCAAGCCTTTTGCCTGGATGCAGAAAAACGCCCGCCTGACGCTGGCCAGTCCGAATGTCTCCGCCGCAGTGATCCACCCGGCTCTGGTCTATCACGAGGATGGCGGCGCCTTCTCCCGCTACCTCGACGCCGCCGCCGCCGGGCAGCCGTTTGAGATCTGGGGCAGCATCGCCACCCGCTGGCCGCTGATCCAACGCGAAGATCTGGCCCGCGCTTACCGGCTGCTGCTGGAAAACCCGGACCTCACCGGCCACTTCAACGCCAGTGCCCAGGACGGCGTACCGGTGGCTGAAATCACCCGCGAGATCGCCCGCCGCCGCGGCCATGACAGCGGCTATGTGGTGCGCAGCCTAAAGCATGTGCTGTTCAAATACGGCGACTGGGCTGAAGGCCCGGCCCTGGACCAGCAAATGAGCGCCGGCAGGCTGCGCAAACTTGCCGGATGGCAACCGCAGTTCCGCCGTTTCCAGGATGCGCAGTTTTAACCACCGCCTAGAAACCTCTGAACAAGATATCGTTTTTCCGGCATATTAAGTTACCGTACAAATTCTCAATATGATATAATAGCCCTCAGTCTTTGAGTCTGTGGTAGCGGGTACGATGGCTGACCAAGGGGACAGACAAAGACAAGCTGCCGTTCTGATCGCGGATGTCGCCGGTTTTTCGGCCTTGGCAGAAGCCAGGGAGGCCGAAACAATTGCGGCTGTCCGTGACCTGGGCAACCGGATAATCGCACCAGTTGCCCGGACCTTTTCCGGTCGGCTTGTCAAAACCTCGGGCGACGGTTTTTTTCTGGAGTTTCCCAGCGCCGTGCAGGCCGTCAAGGCCGCCCTGGAAGTTGCCGGCAGGAATGCCTCGCATATTCCAGGCCCGCTGGGCAGGCATCTTGCGTTGCGAATGGGTATACACTGCGGGAATGTGATTTCCACCGGCAGCGACCTCATGGGCAACTGCGTAAACATCGCCGCCCGCCTGCAAAGCCTTGCGGCACCCGGGGAAATCTGTGTCTCCGGCACCGTCCAGCAGCAGGTCCGCGGCAAGGTCAGCGCCGCATTCGACGACCTTGGACTGCAGAATATCCGCAATATCTCCGAACCCGTCCGGATCTACCGAATTGCGGGAAACTCGCTCCCTCCCGCTGAAACAGAGGGGGCCTCGCCGGTGGCTTCCGTTGCGGTCCTGCCCTTTTCTGCTTCCCCCCAAGGTTCGGCAGCGGCAGGCGCACTGGCAGATATGCTCACCGAAGACATCACCATAGGCCTGTCCCGCTTCCGCGCCCTGCGGGTGGTGTCCCGCAATGCCGCTCAGCGCTTTGCGGGCTTTGCCGCCAAGTCTTCCCTTGCCGCGGCAGAACTTGGTGTCCGCTACCTTGCAGAGGGCAGCGTCCGGGAATTTTCCGGCAACTTGCGGGTCACAGTGTCCCTGTCGGATGGGGCCAGCGGCAGCACCCTGTGGAGCGAACGCTACGACCATTTGGAAACCAGCGGCTTCAGCCTTCAGGATGCGCTGGCCGGACAGATCACCCAAACGCTCGCCGGGCGCCTTCAGGCGATCGCTGAAGATCTGTCCGTCAGCCATGCGGCAAGCGGCAGCGCCCCGACTGCGCGTGCGCTCGTGCTGCAAGCCAAGGCGCAAATTCTCGACTCTCCCGCCACTCTCCAGCAGTGCCGGAAGCTGTATCAGCAGGCTTGCAAAGCCGACTCCCGCCATGCCGCCGCGTTCTCCGGCTTGGCGTTGACCTATCTTGTCGAATGGATGAGCGGTTGGGGCGTCTCCCCCGAGGACACACTGGACGCGGCCTTCCCGCTGTTGCGCCACGCCGCCCGGGTTGATCCGCTGGACAGCGTCGCACAGCGGCGGCTGGCGGTCATGCATCTGTTCAAGGGCAACTTCACGCTGGCAGAGGAACACTTTCAGCGGGCGCTGATGCTGAACCCCAATGACACCGATGCCATGGCTTTCCGCGGGCTTTCCTGCATTTACCAAGGCAGGCCGCAGCAAGCTCTGGCCGAGCTGGAGCAAGCCACGGCCCTGAACCCGTTCCACCCGACCTATTTCCACTGGTTCCGCGGGTTAGCGCTTTACATGTGCCGCGAATACGGGCCCGCCGCTGCCGAGTTGAAAAAAGCCATAAATCTGTATCCCGGCTTCCCATCCCCGCACCGCCATCTGGCAGCCTGCTATGCCCAACTGGGCGAGACGGCCGCAGCAGCACAGGAATGCGGCCGGATTCTGGAGCTGGAACCGGGATTCTCGGTATCGCAGATCAGCCGGACACTGCCCTTTGCCCAGCCCGAAGATCTGGAACATTACTGCGACGGTCTGCGCCGCTCCGGACTTCCTGACTGACCCTGAAATGCAAAAGGACAGGCCTTACGGCCTGCCCTTCTTCACGTTCCGGCACCATCAGGGAGGAGAGCGGGGGCCGGTTCGTGGTCGTACTTACTTGGCAGCAGCCGAAGCTTTCTTTGCGGCCGAAGTCACCTCTTCGGTGGCCTTCTTCACGGCAGCAGTTGCTTCTTCAGTTGCGTCTTTGCCAGCAGCCATCATCAGTTCGACGGTGTCCATCTGGACTTTCTTTGCGATCTCGGCAAAGGCAGCCATGTTCTCTGCTGCCACTTCAGCGGAAGCGGAAGCGAAATCGGTTGCGGCTTTGGCATAGTCAGCCGGGTCGGCCTGCACCTTGGAAACGTCGCCCAGCTTGGCGATGGTTTCTTTGGTCCACTTGTTGGAGATCTCAGCGGATTTGCCGGCAGCGTCCAGCGCAACCGCAGACAGCTTCTCGTTCAGAGCTGCGGTGTTCTTGAATGCGTCTTCCATCGCTTTGGTGTCGACCGGGAAGGCGCCCATGAAGTCTTTCATCATCGCGGTGAAGTCTTGGGTCTTTGCCATAGTTCTAATTCCTCAGAAAGCTGCAGCAGGACCATCCTGCGTTCTTAGCATGAGGAGAATATGCATGCCGCACCGCAGCATTTCAAGGGCTTTGATGCTGCAGTGCAGAAAAAAATCGCAAACTCCATGAATTCAGCGGTTTGCCTTGACTTTCACATAGGATCCCGGTGCTGGCATCAAAGAGGGGAAACCCGAATCCCCCACTTCGCGGGCGGGAACCTGCTTGCCGGACCGTTTCTTCAGCCAGTCATTCCAGCGCGGCCACCAGGACCCCTCGTGGTATTCCGCGCCTCCCATCCACGCTTCCTGATCGCCTTTCAGGTCGTCGTTGGTGTAATGGCCGTACTTCTTCTTGCTGGGCGGATTGACGATGCCAGCGATGTGGCCGGACTCCGACACGATGAAACTCTTGCTGCGCGACCCCATCTTTTGCACGCCAGCGTAGCAGTCCTTCCAGCGGGCAATGTGATCAGTCTCGCAGGTGACCGCCATCAGCGGCACATCTACATCCTTGATATGCAGCTTGTGGCCCATCAGCTCGAACCCATCGCCGACAAATTCGTTGTTCTGGCACAGGCCCCGCAGATACTGCACCGCCATCCGGCCCGGCAGGTTGGCGCCGTCGCCGTTCCAGTAAAGCAGATCGAAAGCGGGCGGCGTCTCGCCCATCATGTAGCTTTTGACGGCGGGACCATAAATCAGGTCCTTGGAACGCAGGAACGACATAGTGCGCGCAATCACCCAGGAGCGCAGCAGCCCCTCCTCTTCCACCTGCGCCTCGATCCCGTCGACAAAGTCATTCTGCAGGAATGGGGTGAACTCGCCCTGGTCGCCGAAATCTGTCAGCGTGGTAAAGAAAGTCGCCGATTTAATAGATTTGTCTCCGCGCTGCTTCAAAAGCGACAGCGTCAGGCTCAGCGTCGTTCCGGCGATGCAATAGCCCACCGCGTTCACCTGCTTCACCTTGCAAATCTCCTTTGCCGTCTCAATCGCGGTCAGGAAACCTTCCTGAATGTAATCCTCCATCCCCACATCGGCATGGCTTGCATCAGCATTGACCCAAGAGACCACAAACAGAGTATACCCCTGCTCGGTCACCCATTTGATCAGGCTGTTCTGCGCCTTTAGGTCGAGAATGTAGAACTTGTTGATCCAAGGCGGGAATAGCACGATCGGGGTTTCGTGCACGGTTTCCGTCACCGGCTTATACTGGATCAGCTCCATCATCCGGTTGCGGTAGACCACGTCGCCCGGCGTGGTAGCGATATTGCCGCCCAGTTCAAAGGCGCTTTCATCTGCAAGCCGCACCACCAGTTCGCCATTATTGGCTTCCAGATCAGTGACCAGGTTCTCCAGACCGTCAATCAGCGACTGGCCTTCAGTTTCCACCGCCTTCTCCAGCGCATCCGGATTGGTGGGCAGGAAATTGGTCGGCGCCATCATCTCGATGATCTGATCCGCGAAATAGGTCAGCCGCTGCTTGTCCTTTCGGTCCAGGTCCACCGCATCCTGCACCGCCTGTCGGATCGCATCGGCGTTGGTCATGTACTGCTGCTTCACGAAATTGAAGTAGGGGCTGGTCTCCCACAGCGGATTCGAAAAACGGCGGTCCTTGGGGCCGCCGTCATCCGTATTTTCCGCCTTTCCAGCCAGCGCTTTCTGTGCTTCCGCAAAATTCAGCACAGACTTGCTCCAATATTCAACCTGCTGCTCCAGGATCTTGGCCGGGTTCTGCATCGCTTCGGCCCAATAGGCGGTTGCTGCACGCGCATAAAGCTCTTGATTCGGACCGTCCAAAGCCGGGTTGTGCGGCACCTTCCGGGACATGACATCGGCCAGACGCTTGCTTAATTCCTCCACGCGGCTCATGTTTTCCTTAAGCTTTTCAATGCTCTCTGGCGCGGTCGCGGCGGATAATTCGTCACTAGTTGTCATATAAAAGAATCCCTCATAGGCTTTCTGCTATGCAGAATACAATTCTGCAGGAAACAGGGCAAAGCGGCGAATGGTCCGATGTTCCGGGGTCTCCGGAAACATTACACCGGGACGGAGCGCGAAGGAGGCAGGCATGCGGTACATGATGACCTACGATCTGATGGAGACCGTCCGGAACACCAACCAATGGCTGGGCGCCACGGCCCTCTCCATGGCATCTTACCCGGTCTTTTCGGCCTTGCCAAACCCTGCCCTCAGCTGGATGGCCGCCTGGGGCGAAGTGACGGAACGTACCTACCAGCGCATGGTGGTGAAACCCGACTGGGGCATCCCCTCCTTCACCTGCGAGGACGGCAAGGACCATGTTGTTGAAATCACCAATGTGGTAGAGCGCCCCTTTGGCGATCTCATCCATTTCAAGGTCAGCGGACGCGAGGAACAGCCCCGCAAGGTGCTGCTGGTTGCCCCGATGTCCGGCCATTACGCCACCCTCCTGCGGTCCACCGTGCAAAGTCTGATCAGGAATTGTGAAGTCTATGTGACGGACTGGCACAACGCCCGCGACATCCCTGTTTCTGCGGGCAAATTCGACGTGGAGGACTATACCCTCTACCTCGTGGATTTCATGCGCGAGCTGGGTCCCGATATCCATGTGGTCGCGGTCTGCCAGCCGGTGCCGCTGACCCTGGCCGCCACCGCCTACCTGGCGGAACAAGACCCTAAGGCGCAGCCCTCCTCGTTGACACTGATCGGTGGTCCGGTGGACCCGGACGCCACCCCTACCGAAGTCACCGACTTCGGCCGCCGCGTCACTATGGGCCAGCTGGAGGAAACCATGATCCAGCGAGTCGGCTACAAGTACAAGGGCGTCGGCCGCAAAGTCTATCCGGGCCTCTTGCAGCTGGCGTCCTTCATGTCGATGAACGGCGAACGCCACTCCAAGGCTTTTGTCGATCAGATCCAGCGGGTCTCCAAGGGCGAGGCCTCGGACCATGACGCCCACAACCGCTTCTACGACGAATATCTTGCGGTGATGGACATGACCGCGGAATTCTACCTGTCGACGGTCGAGCGCATCTTCAAGAACCGCGAGATCGCCCGCAACGACTTCGTCGTGAAGGGCCACAAGGTGGATTTCTCCAAGATCACCGATGTGGCGGTGAAAACCGTCGAAGGCGCCAAGGACGACATCTCCGCCCCTGGTCAATGTATTGCCGCGCTGGACCTCTGCACCGGTCTGCCGGAAAGCAAGAAAGCCAGCCATGTGGAGCCGGGCGCCGGCCATTACGGCATCTTTGCGGGCCGCAGCTGGCGCAACAATATCCGCCCGCTGGTGATCGACTTCATGAATGCCAACAGCCGCAAGAAACCGGCTCGCCGCAAGCCCGCGAACAAGAACACCGCGGCCTGACCGCATGGCGGAAGGGCTGGCGTTTTCCTGCAATTGCGGGTCCTTGCGCGGCGAAGTTTCCGCGCATGGTATCAAGACCGGCACCCGGGTTGTCTGTTTTTGCGCCGACTGCCGCGCCAATGAGCTGTACCACGGCCAGCCGGATCCAGCGCCAGATCCGGTCGACCTGTTCCAACTGTCGCCGGACACCATAACCATCATAGAAGGCGCAGAACATCTGAGGGCGGTCCGCCTCGGCCCCCGCGGGCCGCTGCGCTGGTATGCATCCTGCTGCGGCACCCCCTTTGCCAATACGCTGGCCAAGCCCGGCCTCCCCTTTGCTGGCCTGCGGTCTGACCTGTTTCAGGACCCAGGCGCCTTGGGCAAAATCCGCGCCAAGGCCTTCCTCCCTGCCCCTGGCAAGCAGTCCCGCACCAAGGGCGGTGGCGTTATGGCCTGGGGCATCATCAGCCGGATGATCACCGCGCGGCTGTCAGGCCGGTGGAAGGACACGCCGTTTTTTGATGCCGAAACCGGCAAACCAGTGGCAGAGCCTCAGCTGATCAGCAAAACGGAGCGCGCAAAGCTCTATCCCTGAGCGCACAGCGCAGGCGAAGATGCAGGCGTGGGGCCGGCAACAGGTTCAGCCAGCCAATGCAGCAGCGCGCGGTTCACGGCATCCGGCTGCTCCAGTACTGTGAAATGCCCTGCATCCGGCAGGATTTCCAGCCGTGCCCCGGGAATCAGCTGCGCCAGCAGGTCCAATTTTGCCGGCGTCACCAGAGTATCATGCTCGCCGCCTAGAACCAGCGTGGGCACATGCACCCGCCGCATCGTGGCCTGCTGATCCGGCCGCCGCTGCAGGGCACGCGCCTGCGCCACATACATCTCCGGCCCCAACTCCAATCCCATCCGGCAGAAAAGCTTGTGCACCTCCAGCCGCAAAGGACCGGGCGCCAGCGCTTCCGCCGGCATGGTCTCCCCCAGCACGTCCTCCAGCCGTCCGGCGCGCGCGGCAACGATCTGCGGCTCCCGGCTGGCAGCCTGATCCGGTGTCTCGGCCAGCGGGCTGGCTCCAATGATGCACAACCGGCTGACCCGTTCCGGGGCCCGCCGCACCAGTTCCATCGCCAGAATGCCGCCCATCGAAAATCCCGCCAGGGCAAAGCGCGGCGGCAGGTGGCTCAGCATCCGCGCGGCGATCTTCTCCACCGTGTCGCCGCCCGCCAGCGGCAGCACCATCACCGGCATACTGCCAGAGAACGTCCTGACCTGAGCATAGAAAATCCGGCCGTCGCACATCATGCCCGGCAGCAGAACCAGGGGTTCGCGGCACGGTTGCTGGTCATAAGGCATATCCTGCCCTCGCGGTTTGCCTCCCACCCGTGGGTCAACTCTGCGGGCGGCAAAGGCCGGGATCAAGAAAAACCTTTCAACGCAGGCATTTTACAAATCCAATGCCGCCGTGCCGCCACGCTCAGTACCCGTTCCAGCGGAACGCGCCATCCTCTGCCAAAGGTGAAAACGGGTTAAAGGCGATCTCCCAGATATGCCCGCAGGGGCTGCGGAAATAACCGTGATGGCCGCCCCAGAACACATCCTGCGCAGGTTTCAGAATCTCCGCCCCGGCATCCTTTGCCGCTGCCAGCAGCTGCGCCACCTCGTCCTTGCTGCGGGTGTTTTGGCTCAGCGTCACCGCACCAGTTCCCAGCTGCTGCTCCTCCATCCCCATCTCCGCCGCAAGCGCCGCCAACGGATACAGCCCCAGCGTCTGTGAGATCAGGTCAAAGGCAATCACACCGTCCGGACTCTCCGCCCGCTGCCAGCCCAAGGCCTCGTAAAAACCCGCAGCTTGGTCCATATCCGGCACGCCCAGCGTGATTAGGCTTACCCTCTGCTCCATTCTCGAAATCCTCTTGCGGTTATAAATTTCAGCTTGCTGGCGGCAGCTGCCGCCTGCGCAATCTTACCGGCTCGCCCCAACAGGAACAATGCAAGAACATAAATACGCCAACACCTCCCCCGTGGCACCAGCTGGTAGCTCAGGCGCCGCCCAGCACGTCCAATACCGCGTCTTCAATCATCTTCAGGCAAGCTTCGTCCGAGAACCTGTGGTCCGCATCTTTCACAAGATTGAGCCGCATGTCCGGGCAAGTCGCATGATCCATCAGCCGCAGCGCGGTTTCGGTAGAGACCGCCGTATCCGCGGTTCCCTGCAGGCAGCGTGTCTTGAACGGCAGAAACAGCGGTGTGCGCAGCACTAGCCGCTTGCGCCCATCCTCAATCATCCGCTTAGAGATATGGTAGGGCTCCATGTAATCGCTCGGCAGTTTCACATAACCCTGGGAATCCAGCAGCGCCTTCTGCGCATCCGAGAAATTGGCCCAATAGCCATCCTCGGTGAAATCCGGCGCCGCGGCGATGGTCACCATGCCCTTGATCCGCTCAGGCATCTCCCGCGCCAGCAGCAGCGCTTGCCAGCCGCCCATCGACGAGCCCACCGGCACGATCCCGCCCTCTGTCAGCTGTGCGACAGCCTCCAGCGTGTCCTCATGCCAGTCACCGATGCAGCCGTCCTCAAACGTGCCGGAGCTTTCTCCGTGCCCGGAATAGTCAAACCGCAGAAACGCCTGGCCGCGCGCCTTGGCCCAGGCCTCCAGATACACGGCCTTGGTGCCCTCCATGTCAGACTTCAGCCCGCCCAGAAACACCACGCACGGCCCCTGCCCCTCGCTCTTGTGATAGGCAATCCGGCGGCCTTGGGCGGTCTCGATGTAGGATGTGGCGGGCATGTCTTTGGTCTCCTGTCCTTTTCCCAAGATGTGGCACGGCTGCGCCTGCCCCGCAAGCGGCAGCACTGCCTGCTTGCAAGCCCCCCGCCACCCTCCTTATGGTCCGCCAAAATTCTAAGGGGACCGGGGTATGTTCAGACTGATCAAGGGCATTGTGATTGCCGCCGCCATCCTGGCCGTGGCCCTGGCTGCAACTTGGGCAGTGCTGGCCCTGTGGTACCGGCTGCCTTTCGGCATCTGGCCCCGTGCCGCGCTGGCAGGCGGGTTCGCTTTGCTGGGACTGACCGTGATTTCCGGGCTGTTCCGGCGCCGGGCTTTACGCGCGCTCACCACCTTCACCCTGGCCCTGGCGGCCGTGATCCTGTGGTGGTCCACCCTGGCTCCGCCCGGTGAACGCGCATGGTCCCCCGATGTCGCCCGGCAAGTCACCGGCCAGCTGGACGGTGACATCCTGACCCTTGCCAATGTGCGCAACTTCGCCTGGGAAACGCCAGAGATCTTTACCGAAGACTGGGAGACCCGCAGCTATGACTTGACCACGCTGCGCTCCACCGACCTGTTCATGTCCTACTGGGCCGGGCCGCAAATGGCGCATATGATCGTCAGCTTCGGCTTTGAAGACGGGCGGCATATCGCCTGGTCGGTCGAGGTGCGGCGGCAGCTGGGCGGCGGTTTCTCTCCAATTGCTGATCTGTTCAAATCCAACACGCTGGTTTTGATCGCCGCGGATGAGCGTGATCTGGTCGGCACCCGCACCAATGCCCGCGGCGAGGATGTGCAGCTGTTCCGCATCGGTGTCAGCCCAGATACCGCGCGCGCCTTGCTGCTGCAATATGTCGAAACCGCCAACAGCCTGGCAGCCCGCCCGCAGTGGTACAATTCGCTCACCACCAATTGCACCACCGTGGTGATGGGGCTTATTCGCAGCTTCGCTGACGAGGTCCCGCTGGACTGGCGCCTGCTGGTCAATGGTTACCTGCCGGAATACGCATGGGAACAGGGCGTCCTGGACCAGAGCCGCAGTGTCGCCGACCTGCGCGCGCTTGGCAGCATCACGCCGATTGCGCAGGCGCACGGCGTGACACCTGACTACTCAGCAATGATCCGCGAAGGGGTCCCGTCACCAGCCCGGTAACCCAGGATCCCTCCCATCTGGCTGAAGATATCCCGGGGAGCGCGAGGGGCCGGCCCCTTGCTTGCCTGGCAGCGGATCAGGACAACCCGGCAACCAGGGCCCCGTCGGCCTTCTGCATCTGCAAGCGGCCCAGCAGGTTCTGGATCCGGGTCAGGGTCTCGCTGGTGCGCACAGCCTTCTCTTGGTTCACCCCGCCTTCGATATGCGCGCCATGCTCATACGACAGATGCCGCTGCGAAAGGATCTTTTGCGACTGGCACAGCGCGGTTTCTATCAGATCCACATCTTCAACCGTCAGGTCAAAGTTCGGGTTCGGGCGGCTCATCGGAACACTCCTGGTATGTCCATTGGGTCTAGGGTTTCCGCCAACCTGCCCCGGATCGCCAGCCATATCAACAATTTTTTTGTTATTTTTCAATTGCTTACCAGTATACACATATGTGCAATCGCATGCATAGGCACACAATCGGAAATTCCTGCGCAATTACAACCGCATGCAAAGCCGTCTTGACTTGCCCCTGCATTGGCAGCAAAACGCGCAGACCAAACACATACCCGCAACCGGGCGTTCTGTGGGCGCCAAACCGACGAGGAGAGCCTTTAGATGGCCGAAATCTCTCTCACCTTCCCCGATGGCAATGCACGATCCTATGACGCAGGCGTCACGCCCGCGCAGGTGGCTTCCAGCATTTCCACCTCGCTGGCCAAGAAGGCCATCTCCGCCACCGTCAACGATCAGCACTGGGACTTGCAGTGGCCGATCAACGGTGACGCCACCATCGCCATCCACACCATGAAGGACGAAGTTCAGGCCAATGAGCTGATCCGCCACGACCTGGCGCACGTCATGGCGCGCGCGGTGCAGGAAATCTGGCCCGACACCAAGGTCACCATCGGCCCGGTGATTGAAAACGGCTGGTACTACGACTTCGACCGCGCTGAGCCTTTCACCCCCGAAGACCTCGGCGCCATCGAGAAAAAGATGAAGGAAATCATCAACAAGCGTGATGAGGTCCGGACCGAGGTGTGGGAACGCGACCGCGCGATCCAGCATTACACCGACTTGGGCGAACCCTATAAGGTCGAGCTGATCGAGAGCATCCCGGGTGATGAGCCGCTCAGGATGTACTGGCACGGCGACTGGCAGGACCTCTGCCGCGGCCCGCACCTGCAGCACACCGGCCAGCTGCCGGGCGATGCGTTCAAGCTGATGTCGATCGCCGGCGCCTACTGGCGCGGCGACAGCTCCCGCGCCATGCTGCAGCGGATCTACGGCGTTGCCTTCACCGGCAAGGAGAAGCTCAAGGCGCATCTCACCATGCTGGAAGAGGCCGCCAAGCGCGACCACCGCAAGCTGGGCCGCGAGATGGACCTGTTCCACATGCAGGAAGAGGCGCCGGGCCAAATCTTCTGGCACCCGAACGGCTGGAAAGTCTACACTCAGCTGCAGGACTACATGCGCCGCCAGCAGGAAAAGGGCGGCTATGTCGAGGTGAACACCCCGCAGGTGGTCGACCGCAAGCTGTGGGAGGCTTCGGGACACTGGGAAAAATACCAGGAAAACATGTTCATCGTCGAAGTCGACGAAGAGCACGCCCGCGAAAAGGCTGTGAACGCGCTGAAGCCAATGAACTGCCCCTGCCACGTGCAGATCTTCAATCAGGGCCTCAAATCCTACCGCGACCTGCCGCTGCGCATGGCCGAATTCGGCTCCTGCAACCGCTATGAGCCCTCGGGCGCGCTGCACGGCATCATGCGGGTGCGCGGCTTTACCCAGGACGACGCGCATATCTTCTGCGCCGAAGACCAGATTGAGGCGGAAACCAAGAAATTCATCGACTTCCTGTCGGAGATCTATAAGGATCTCGGATTTGAGAAGTTCTCGGTCAAATTCTCCGACCGCCCGGAGAAGCGCTCCGGCTCTGACGAGGTCTGGGACAAGTCTGAGGCGGCGCTGAAGGCCGCAACCGAAGCGGCAGGCTGCGAATATGAACTGAACCCGGGCGAAGGTGCCTTCTATGGCCCCAAGCTGGAATTCGTGCTGACCGACGCCATCGGCCGCGACTGGCAGTGCGGCACGCTGCAGGTGGACTTTGTCCTGCCGGAACGTCTGGATGCCACTTATATCGGTGCTGATGGCGCCAAGCACCGCCCGGTCATGCTGCACCGCGCCACCCTCGGCAGTTTCGAGCGTTTCATCGGTATCCTGATCGAGGAACACGCAGGCAAGCTGCCGTTCTGGCTGGCGCCGCGGCAGGTGGTGGTCGCCTCAATCACCTCCGACGCGGATGATTACGTGCAAGAGGTTGTGGCAGAACTGAAAAAGGCAGGCGTCCGCGCTGAGGCCGACGTCCGTAACGAGAAGATCAACTACAAGGTCCGCGAGCATTCGGTGGGCAAGGTTCCAGTCATTCTCGCCGTCGGCCACCGCGAAGTGGAAGAGCGCACCGTCTCTGTGCGCCGTCTTGGCGAAAAGCAGACCAAGGTCGAGAGCCTCGAAAATGTTACAAAGGCGCTGGCGGTTGAGGCCACCCCGCCGGATCTTCTGTAACAATTCAAAGCCAAATCACCGTAAACGGCCCCCACCCGGGGGCCGTTTTGTTTCAAACCCGCGCAAATCCCCTTAAAAACATACCTTTGCACCTCTTTTCGCTGCTACTTCCGGTCACATAAGCTGACGCAGATGTGAGACACGGCCTCGTGACTTAAATTCCTGAAAACCTCGGGTTAGTGTTTCCATGTCATCACGACACCGCATGCTAAAACCGAAAGGAATTTACGAGATGTCGAACACCGCAAAATCTCTGGCCGTTGCTGGTGCCGTTGCCGCAGCTCTGACCGCAGCTTCCACCATCCCCGCCGCCGCTGGCACCAAGGAAAAGTGCTATGGCGTGTCGCTGGCGGGCCAGAACGACTGCGCCGCGGGTCCCGGCACCACTTGCGCCGGCACCTCGACCGTAGACTACCAGGGTAACGCCTGGACTCTGGTTGACGCAGGCACCTGCGAAGGCCTGGAACTGCCGGCACAGGCAGACGGCTCCGCACGCAGCGGTTCGCTGGAGCCGCTGGAGCGTGACCTACCGGCATAACTGCCGTTAGAATCCGGGGGCGGGAGTGTCAATTCCCGCCCCCTTTGCACCCTGATACAGGACCTGCCATGCTTGACGCCGCTGCACATGACAAACTGCCCGCCGCCCCCGGCGTTGGCTACAAGCCGCAGCATTTTGCCCAGATCACCGCTGATCCAGGCAGCGTCAAATGGCTGGAAATACACGCAGAAAACTACATGGGGGACGGCGGCCGCCCAATCGCGCAGCTGCACCATCTCTCCGAACGCTTTGCCATGTCGGTGCATGGCGTCGGTCTCTCCATCGGTGGCGAAGGCCCCTTGGATGCTGACCACCTGGCCCGGCTCAAGCATCTGGTCTCCTGGCTGAACCCCGCCAGATTTTCTGAACATCTGGCCTGGTCCACCCACGACAGCCATTTCTACAATGACCTGCTGCCGCTGCCCTATACGGATGCCAGCCTGCAGCGTATCTGCAGCCACATTGATCAGCTGCAAGACACCATTGGCCGCCGGATGCTGCTGGAAAACCCCTCCAGCTATCTCGCCTTTGCTGAAAGCACCTGGTCGGAACCGGAGTTCCTTGCCGAAATCGCCCGCCGCACCGGCTGCGGGCTGCTTTTGGACGTGAACAACGTCTTTGTCTCTGCCACCAACCTGGATTTCTCGCCGCAGGGCTATATCGACGCCTTCCCGCTGGAAAAGGTCGGCGAAATCCACCTGGGCGGCCATGACGAGGATGAGGACGACCACGGCCGCCCGCTGCTGATCGACAGCCACGGGCGCGAGGTGGTCGACCCGGTCTGGGCGCTCTTGGACTACACGCTGGCGCAATCCGGCCCAAAGCCGGTGCTGATCGAATGGGACAACGACGTCCCCGACTGGCCGGTGCTGGAGGCCGAGGCCGCCCGCGCCGCAACCGCGCTGGAGCGCGTCCCGGCATGAGCGTCACCCAGGCAGAATTCACCCGCGCCATGATGGATGCGGGCCAAGCGGTGCCGGTTGGGCTGACCGATCACCTGGCACAGCCTGCCGGCCGCCGCTTCAGCGTCTACCGAAACAACGTCGCCGTGTCGCTGACTGAGGCAATGCACAGCGCATTTCCGGTGATCGCCAAGCTCCTTGGCAAACAGAACATGGACGGGCTGGCCGGTATCTACCTGCGCCAGCACCCGCCGTCCTCGCCGCTGATGATGTTCTACGGCGAACATTTTCCGGACTTCCTGGAAGGCATGGAGCAGCTCAAGCATCTGGGCTATCTCGGCGACACCGCCCGGCTGGAGCTAGCCCTGCGCCGCGCCTACCACGCCGCCGACGCAGCCCCGATTGCACCTGAAGAACTCGGCGCCCTGCCGCCGGATGAAGTGATGAACACACGCCTGACGCTGGCGCCCGCTGTGCAGGTGCTGCGCTCGCCCTGGCCGATCCATGCACTGTGGCTGTACAACACCGAAGACGGCGCGCCCGAGCCCCAGGCACAGGCGCAGGACGTGCTGATCACCCGGCCCGATTTCGACCCCATCCCCCTGGTCTTGCCGCCCGGCGGCGCGGACTGGATCAGCGCCCTGATGGCGGGCGCCACCATCGGCGAAGCCCTGGAGCTGGCAACCGCCAAATACGAAACCTTCGACCTGGGTGCCACGCTGGCCCTGCTGTTGCAGGGCGGCGCAATAACAGGACTGGACAGCAAAGGGTAAGACCATGCACGCACTCGTCTCCATTCACAACACAGTATTCGGCCTGGTGGAAAAGGCCGGAGACTGGCTGATGCCGCTGGCCGCACGCTTTGTCTTCGCGTCCACGCTGCTGCTTTACTATTGGAACTCAGGCCTGACCAAGCTGGGTGATGGCCTCCTCGGCCTGTTCAGCCCGTCGATCGGTGCCTATAGCCAGATCTTTCCGAAACAGCTGGAGGCCGCGGGCTATGACGTTTCCCAATTCGGCATCTTCCAATGGGCCGTGGTCATGGCCGGCACATATGCGGAATTCATCCTGCCGCTGCTGATCGTCATCGGCCTGTTTACCCGCCTGGCATCGCTCGGCATGATCGGCTTTGTTGTCGTTCAGTCGCTGACCGACGTGGTCGGCCATGGCGCCACTGACACCAAGACCCTGGGCGCCCTGTTCGACCGCTTCCCCGACAGCGTGATCATGGACCAGCGCCTGTTCTGGATCTTTGTTCTGGCCTATCTGGTCGTGAAAGGGGCCGGCGCCCTGTCCGCCGATGCGCTGCTGCGCCGCCGGATGGAGCCTGCCGTCGCCTGACACTGGGCGAAGCCGCAAAAGTCAAAGGCGCCCTGCCCCTGGCAGCGGCGCCTTTTCTTCTGCCCGCGCTCAGAAATGCGCCTTGGGCTCATCCGGCTGGCCTGCTGCCAGCGCCATAAACCCGCCCGCGGCGGCAAAGCTCAGCGGGAAGATGGTAAAGACGTTGAGACCAAAGCCCGCATACATCCCTGCAGCCGAACCCAATAGCAGGATGCCGCCCCACAGCGCTCGCGCCCGCGCCATCGCACCACCGGCAATCGCCAGCAGCGGTGACAGCACCGCCAGCAGCCGCAGCCGTTCTACATTGGCGACCTGCTCTGCCAGCCCTTCAACCTCACCGAAATGCTCAACCGCAGCGGTGTAGCCATAGCCGAAGAACCCAACCACCATGCCAAAGATCCCGGCGATAATTCCTAGAACAAGGGCCGCATTGCGCATTAACTGTCTCCCAACACCTGAGGCACCGACATAAGCGCAGCCTCAATCCGCGCCAAGGGCAGACCGCGTGTTCTGATCCCACCCAAGGAATAATTCCCCGTCGCGCTCAATCAGCGGCCGCTTCATCAGTGCCGGATGGTCACGCAGCAGCGCCAGCGGCGTGCCAGCCCGCTCCGCCTCGCTGAGACCCCGCCAGGTGGTAGAACGGGTGTTCACCAGCTTGTCCCCGAACCGGGCCAGGGCCGCCTCGAGCAGCCCCTCTGGCATACCATCCGTGCGGATATCGACCAATGTTGAGTTTTCAATTTTTTTCAGTGCCTTACGGCAGGTATCGCAGTTCTTCAGCCCGTATATCTTCATCGCTCTTCTGTCCTCCACAGCAGCATTCACACAATTTATGGTAGAATTCACCGGTTTCTCTTGATTTTCGGCCAGCCCGTGTAAAACTCTAAGTTGTCCGGCCTCGCCCTGCTCAATTCAGACAGGGAACAGGCCGGATGGCTTGGGAAACCCCAAGGCAAAGTGCAAAGTAGAAGGAGACACGGGAAATGCCAAGCGGCACCGTGAAGTGGTTCAACACCACCAAAGGGTACGGGTTTATTGAACCCGATGAAGGCGGCAAGGATGTGTTTGTGCACATTTCCGCGGTGGAGCGGTCGGGCATGACCGGTCTCGCCGACAATATGAAAATCGACTACGAGCTGACCGAAGGCCGCGATGGCCGGAAAATGGCTGCAGACCTCAAAGCGATTTAATCTTTCAATTCTGCGCTGCGCCCGGATTTCCCTGGGCGCAGGCTTTGGCAAGCCAAGCTAGGTGCGCCGCAGATACTCCACCATGACGCAAGCCGGATCGCTTTCGCGAAGCATCGTCTCTCCGGCCATGATCCAGTTGCTTGCCTGGAAGTCCGGGAAAAAGGCATCTGCGTCTTCGACGGTCAGGCTGACCTCAGTAACCAGCAGCCGGTCCGCCATGTCCAGCATCCCCCGGTAAATCCCCTCGCCGCCGATGCCATAAACACGCCGGTACCCTTGGGCATAGGCCTCCTGCACCGCCGCCTCAATTGAGGGCAGCACAATCTCTGCCGCTTGCGGGTTCGACGACACCACCAGGTTCAGCCGGTTTTTCAGCGGCTTCACCGGCAGGCTGTCCCAGGTGTTGCGGCCCATGATGATGGCCCCGCCCAGGGTCTCGCGCTGAAACGCCTTCAAATCTTCCGGCGCAAACCATGGAATATCATTATCCTTGCCAATGGCACCGTTGCGCGCCCGCGCAGCGATCAGGGTAATCATGCCTGTTGTCCTTGCTTCCTAAACCGCCACCGGCGCCTTGATCACCGGGTCAGGGTCGTAACTGAGGATCTCAAAATCCTCGAACTTGAAATCGAAAATCGAATTCACCTGCCGCTTGATCCGCAACTGCGGCAGCGGTTTCGGTTTGCGCGACAGCTGCAGCTGCACCTGCTCTACATGGTTCGAATAGATATGCGCATCGCCCATCGTATGCACGAAATCACCGGCCTCATAGCCGGTCACATGCGCCAGCATCGCCAGCAGCAGCGAATAGGAGGCAATATTGAACGGCACGCCCAGGAACATGTCCGCCGAGCGCTGATACAGCTGCAGATGCATCTTGCCGCCCGCCACCCGCACTTGCCACAGCGTGTGGCAGGGCGGCAGCGCCATGTCCGGCACGTCGCCCGGGTTCCAGGCCGAGACGATCAGGCGCCGGCTGTCAGGGCTCTTGCGGATCATCTCCACCAGATCCGCGATCTGATCGACACTTCCTGCGCGGTAGAGCGGCTCGTCGCCCAGGGTGCCCTCTGCCAGTTCCAGCTTAGGAAATTGGCGCCACTGGCGGCCATAGACCGGCCCCAGGTCACCGTTTTCATCCGCCCATTCGTCCCAGATCGAAACCCCGTTTTCCTTCAGGTAGCGGATATTGGTATCGCCGGACAGAAACCACAGCAGTTCATGGATGATCGAGCGCAGATGCAGCTTCTTGGTGGTCACCAAAGGAAACCCGTCAGCCAGGCAGTAGCGCGCCTGCATCCCGAAACAGCTAAGCGTGCCTGTGCCGGTCCTGTCTCCGGATGGTTCGCCATGATCCAGAATATGGCGTAGCTGATCCAAATACTGCTGCATGGATCTCTCCCCCTGGCCTGCTGCGGAAATTCACCCCCGGAATAGCGGCTGTGCTGTCAGGCGCCAAGAGGAAAAATCACCCCAGGGCCCTTCGCCATCATACTACATATGCGCAAACCTGCGCAAAACAAACCTATATGCAGGTATCCGATCCGCCACGGTTGCACGCAAAAGCCATCTGCTCAATTGACAACACCCCCGCGCCGGAGGAAGGTGGCGCAAAACGATAAAACATATTGAGGTAAAGGCAGATGAGGCGCTATTGGCTAGGGCTCGCGGTGGTCACCGCGCTGTCCGCATGCGGCGGGGGCAATCCCTTTGTTACCGAAGACGACACCGGCACGGACCCGGGCACCGATCCCGGAACCGATCCGGGAACGCCGATCACCCGCGACGGCATTCCTCCAGGAACCCCGTCCCCGACGCCCGATCAGGCCATTTTCCGATCCGAGCCGACAGAGGCGGACGGCGGCGAGCGCGGCGACGGCTTTGCGTCCAATATCTCCTACAATTCCGACGACGACACCTTCTCGGTCGACAATCTCGGTTTTGATGGCGACAACACTTATGCCCGCGGCACCGCCGTCAGCAGCCTCGGCCCCTTCGCGGTCTACGAGGCGGACGCGCAATTCCCGGACATTGTTGACGGTGAAATCATCAATCAGTTTACTCACCGCGCGATCTATGGTGTCAGCACCTCTGGCAACAGCCAATTCGCCATTGTCCGCACCGGTGCTTATGTCGACTATGGCTTTGGCGGCTTTGTCTACCAGCGCGACAACAGCGTTACCCTGCCGGACAGCGGCCAGGCCGTCTATAACGGCACCCTGGCCGGAGTGCGCGATTTCAAAGGCTCCGGCGGCCTGGAGTACACCACCGGCGACATCCGGATCGCCATCGATTTTGACGACTTCAACGACACCACCGGAACCCGCGGCGATGCAATTTCGGGCCGGATCAGCAACCGCTTGATCTTCGACACCGACGGCACCCATATCACCAATGATGTCCTGAACCGCATCAATACGGAAAACGGGCTGAGCCTCACCGAAATCCCGACCCTGACTTTCGATGTCGGCCCCGGAAACCTGGATGACAATGGTGAAATCCTCGGCACGCTGAACAGCTACTACCCCGACGACGACGGCAACTTGCAGGTCTATGAGAGCGGCAATTACTACGCCCTGGTCTCGGGTGACAATGCTGAGGAAATCACAGGTATTGTTGTTGTGACAAACACTCTGGATCCGGCAGGCACCGAAGTGCGCGAGACCGGCGGTTTCATCGTTTACAACAACGAATGACGTCCGATGCGCGCTTCGCTTAATGGCTGGCGCAAGAGCTTTCTGGCGGCGTTGCTGATGGCAGTGCCGCCGCTGGCTCTGGCGGCTGCTTCCGGCCAGGAAACCGCAACCCCCGCAGAAGTCCGCACCGCTGCCGCCGCAGCGCTCAAACAGGGCCACAGCGGGATTGCCTACAAATTCTCCGAGGCGCTGTTGCAGCGCGACCCGCAGGACCGTACGGCCCTGCTGATCAAGTCGCGTTCGGCCCGCTCCCTGGGCAATTTCCGCGACGCGCGGCTTTCGGCGCGGCAAGCCTGGAAACTGGCGCAGAACGACAGCCAGAAGTACGCTGCCTCGATGGTGATGGCGCAGGCGCTGTCTTCCGGCGGGCAAAAGACGCTGGCGAAATTCTGGCTGCGCCGGGCCGTCCAGCACGCCCCCAACAAGCATCTGGAGCGGGTTGCCATCCGCGATTTCCGCTATGTCCGCGCGGCCAGCCCCTGGCTGCACCGGTTTTCCTTTTCGGTTGCACCGGAATCCAACATCAACAACGGCTCTTCGGAACGGTCCTCCTTCCTGAATTACCAGCTGACAGAGGTGCTGCTGGGCGAACCCGTTGAATTCCAGCTTGGCGGCACCCAGCGGGCCCTGTCCGGCATCGAATATTCCTTCAGCTCCCGCTCCCGGTTCCGGTTCCGCGAGACCCCGACCCGCGCCCACGACCTGACCTTTGCCGCCGACCTGCGCACCTACACGCTGTCATCCGAGGCCAAGGCCCAGGCGCCCGACGCCAAGGGCAGCGACTTTTCCTATGTTTCCTACTCGCTGGGTTATGCGCACAAGGGTTTGAATTTTAACCGTTTGGGCGAACACCGCCTGTCCGGCCAGGCCGGGCAAAGCTGGTACGGCGGCGATGAATACACCCGTTTCCTGCGGCTGTCCGCCGCGCAAAGCTACAAGCTGGAAAATCAGCGCAGGGTCAGCGCCCGCCTATCCACGGAACGGCAGTTCGGCGTCAGGACCAGCGACCAGGACACCTGGCGCGGCGATCTGTCCTACAGCTTCAAACTGGGCTCTGGCGCCACGCTCTGGAGCGGCCTCACCCTGGCGCAGGCCACCGCCAGCGCCGCCTCCGACGAGTTTTCCGAGGCCGGCCTTAGCACCCAGTTCACCCTGGCCAAACCGGTGCTTGGTGCAACGGTGCTGTTCGGCCTCTCTGCCCGCGACCGCGACTACGATGTCTCGCGCCACAGCCCCGACGGCCGGCACGACCGCCGTTACAGCGCCGATATCTCGCTCCTGTTCCGGGACATCGACTATTACGGTTTCAACCCGACCCTGCGCCTGTCCGCTTCAAAGAATGACAGCAACATCGGCTTGTATGAATCCAACCGCTTCGGGCTGAATTTCGGCATTCAATCGGCTTTCTGATGCCGCTTGCTCGACATCCCCTGCGGGCACGGTAGGCTGGCGCGGAAACGGACAAGCAAAGGAATCGCCGATGCCGCTCACATATCTGCACACGATGGTCCGGGTGAAGGATCTGGAAAAATCCATGGCGTTCTACAAGCTTTTGGGCCTGCAGGAGACCCGCCGTTGGGACAATGAGCAGGGCCGCTTCAGCCTGATCTTCTTGGCGCCCCCGGGCCAGGAAGACGCCCCGATCGAGCTGACCTATAACTGGGACGGCGACGAGGGGCTGCCCAGCGACAGCCGCCACTTCGGGCATCTCGCCTATGGCGTGGATGATATCTATGCCGCCTGCCAGCACCTGATGGACAATGGCGTCACCATCAACCGGCCGCCGCGCGACGGGCGCATGGCTTTTGTGCGCTCGCCCGACAATGTCTCGATCGAGCTGTTGCAAAACGGCAATGCCCTGCCCCCGGCAGAACCCTGGGTCAGCATGGAAAACACCGGCAGCTGGTAATCCCATCCCTGCTGGCCGCGCGCAATCAGGGCGCGTGCCTGTGTCCTTGTAGTTTTCACAGGCCTGTGGTCCACGCTCAGGCCTGTGGTGCTCGCTCAGGCCGCCTGTGCCGCCTGTGCCGCCTGTGCCGCCTGTGCCGCTAAGGCAACCACCGAAGCCCGGCCACCGCACCCCCACCCGCTTCCGGGTTTCAGCCGCCGCAGGGCGCCGACAGCGCATTTGCCCGGCCCAACTGCAGAAACGCCAAAACCGGCCTGGCACCCCTTGGTGCCGCCGGTGGCTGGGCGAACGGCCCGCAACATATATGCCGCACGCTTCGCGCCTGCAGGAGTCCCCTGCCTCAGGACGCTGATCCGCCGCCGGGCGCGGTCAGCCGGCAGCAAGGGCGGCCACTTCTGCGGCCCTCTGCCGTGGCCCTGGTTTCCGGGTCCCGGCGCTTTGCCCTTCAATACGGTCAGAGCACGGTTTCCCCTCACGCCCTGTCTTTCGGCCTGCCGGCGTTCACCGGCCCAATGCGGCCTTTGCCTGCCGGGAATCCCCGGCCCGGCCTGTCAGTAAATGTAGCGGATCTGATCCGACCAGTACCGTTCCATCCGCTTCAGCGCGGTGGTGATCTCGTCGATGCCCTGGGAGGAGATCACATCCTTGCCTTCCAGCCCTTCGGCATGGCGGGAAAACAGCGCTGACACAATATCGCGGATCTCGCGGCCGCGCTGGGTCAGCCGGACCCGGACCGAGCGGCGGTCGATCTCACAGCGCTGATGGTGCATATAGCCCATCTCGACCAGTTTTTTCAGGTTATAGCTGACATTGCTGCCCTGATAGTAGCCGCGGGTCTTCAGTTCCCCGGCGGTCACTTCATTGTCACCGATGTTAAACAGCAGCAGTGCCTGGACCGCATTGATCTCCAGCACGCCGACACGTTCGAACTCATCCTTGATGACGTCCAGCAGCAGACGGTGAAGGCGCTCAAGCAGACCCAGCGCCTCCAGGTAGCCAGTCATGAATCCCTTGCGGTCAGTCTGGCCGATTGGCATTTCCATACTCATTCGCATCTCCGACTCGAATTTGCTCTTGAGGCAAGATGCCAACAATTCCCGAAAAATCAGTTAAGCCGGGATTTTATTATTTTTGGTAGGTTTGCGCTATGTCGCCGACCAGTGCACGGAACCGCTCCTGCGGCTCCGCCTGGCCGGTCACCCACTGATACAGATCCTGGTCATTTTCATGCAGCAGCTGGTCATAAAGATCCAGCTGCGCATCATCCATCTGTGCCAGATTCTGCGATGCAAAAGCCGACAGCAGGATATCCATTTCCTTGATACCCCTGCGCATTGAGCGCATCTGCAGCCGTTTCAGCCGGGTGGCGCGGTCTTCCTGCATCCGATGCCCTCAGGCCGGTTCCGATGCCGGAGCGTCATTGACCTGAAGCAGGGTCCGCAGTTTCTTTTCCAGCCGCGCAGCCCGCTCAGCATTCTGGCGCATTTCGCTGCGTAAGTCACGCAACTCATTCAAAACACTTGTAAAGTCACCGGCTTCCAGTTCCAGCGGCGCCGGTTCCGACATGCCTTCACCTTCACCGGTCAGCAGCCAGGACATCGACACGTTCAAGACGCCGGCCAGCATGGTCAGCTTATTGGCGCGGGGTTCAGCCAGATCGCGCTCCCAGGCGCTAAGAGTGGATTTCTTGATCCCGAGCCGCCGTGCCAGCTGGCCCTGGGTCATTCCGGCAGCTTCGCGTGCAGCCGCGACACGGTCGCCGAAAGTTGCTGCATCCGGGCCGTACCAGTCTGTGTTCTGCTCACTCATGTCCGTTCTCCTAACTCAATTTGCCAATGCAGCTTGATCGCTGTTTGGCGTCACCCTATGACAGTTCCGCAGAACATACAAACCGGGGCACAGCCAATGTCTTTCCTGTCCGAGACCCTATCCCGCGTCAAACCGTCACCAACCATTGCGATGACGGCAAAAGCCGCCGAACTCAAGGCCGCCGGCCGCGACGTCATCGGACTCTCCGCCGGTGAGCCGGACTTTGACACGCCGCAGAACATCAAGGACGCGGCCGTCGCCGCCATCGCGGCAGGCAAGACCAAATACACCGCCCCCGATGGCATCCCCGAGCTGAAGCAAGCGGTCTGCGCCAAGATGAAGCGCGACCACGGGCTGGACTACACGCCCGCGCAGGTCTCCGTCGGCACCGGCGGCAAGCAAACGCTGTACAATGCGTTGATGGCGACTCTGAACGCCGGCGACGAGGTGGTGATCCCAGCGCCCTATTGGGTTTCCTACCCCGACATGGTGCTGCTGGCAGGCGGCACGCCGGTGATTGCGGAAACCTCGCTACAGACCAATTTTAAGCTGACTGCGGACCAGCTCGAGGCCGCGATCACACCCAAAACCAAATGGTTCATCTTCAACTCGCCCTCCAACCCCACCGGCGCGGGCTACAGCTGGGAAGAGCTGAAGGCGCTGACCGAGGTGCTGCTGCGCCACCCGCATGTCTGGGTGATGACCGACGACATGTATGAGCACCTGGCATATGACGGGTTCGAATTCTGCACCCCCGCCCAGGTCGAGCCGCAGCTTTACGAGCGCACCCTCACCTGCAATGGTGTGTCCAAAGCCTATGCAATGACCGGCTGGCGCATCGGTTACGCCGCAGGCCCGGAGAAGCTGATTGCTGCCATGCGCAAGGTGCAGTCGCAGTCCACCTCAAACCCCTGCTCGGTCAGCCAATGGGCCGCGGTTGAGGCCTTGAACGGCACGCAAGCCTTCCTCGCGCCCAACAACGAAAAGTTCGTGCGCCGCCGCAACCTGGTGGTTTCCATGCTGAACGAAATCGACGGTATCTCCTGCCCGGTGCCTGAGGGCGCATTCTATGTCTACCCCTCCATCGCCGGGCTGATCGGCAAGACCACGCCCGCGGGCAAGGTGATCGAAACAGACGAGGATTTCGCAACCGCGCTGCTGGAAGAGGCTGAAGTTGCAGTGGTCTTTGGCGCCGCATTCGGCTTGTCACCGAACTTCCGTGTCAGCTACGCTACCTCCGACGAGGCGCTGGAGACGGCCTGCAGCCGCATCCAGAAATTCTGCGCCGCTCTGACTTAAACGGGAGACAAGGCATGAGCGCCGAATTGCCGGACTATTATTTCCGCGTCCGTGAAAACGGCGCTTTTGTCTTCCGCGTCGATACCGAAAACCGCCAGCGGCGGATCGAGATGGACCAGATCGCCGTGGTGAACATCCGCAACGGCGAGATCAAGCCGCACGGCCAGCGCGAGCTGTCTGCCCAGGACATTTCCGAGATCAAATCCTGGATGGAAAGCCGCGCCGCCATTCTGGCCGCGCGCGACATTGACGACATCCACCGTGCCATCGACCATTTGAACCTGACTGCCCAATGGGCCAACAGCCGCGCCACCGATGAACAGCTGGAAGAAGTCACCGACGCGCTGCTGCTCGCCATGCACGACCTGCGCGGGGTGCTGGTGCGCCGAAAGGCCGACCGGCTGATGAAGGATCGGAGCGGCACCTAACCTGCCAGCCAGCAGGAAACGTCAGCCGCAGAACTGCGACCGCACTTTGTAGGCCCTGAAAACGGTATCCGGCAACGCCTCAACCGGCTCCGGCTGCTGCCGCGGCAGAAGCGGGCTGCCCAGCACAAACCGGTTGCGCTGCCATTGCTGCTCTGCTGTTCCGCGGATCGGATCCCTCAGGCCAAGGCGCCATTGCAGATGCAGGCTGCCCCGGTCCTTTGCCTCCCCGCCTAGGCCGAACAGCCCTTGGCCAGGCCGCGGATCCAGCGGCCCTGGCTCCGGCACGTCCAAACGCGCGGTCTGGCAGATGGACTGCGTTTTCAACCCTGCCAGCCAGCTGCGGCCAGGGCGGGGCTGGCGCAGAGTCACGATATGGCCCGCCTTCCCTCCCAGACCGCGGACTGCAAATTCCAACGGCTCTGGCAATTCGAAATACTGCGTGTCAGGCCCGAACAGCGCCTCTTCCCCCCGCCATTCCGCTCCGCCGGCAAAGCGCAGCACAAAACGGCCCGGCGGCACCAGCACCTTGAAGAAGGCCCCGCCCTCGATATAGGCGGCCAGCGCATCCTCCCCGCCCGCTTCCGTCTTGAGCACCAGGAAATAATCTGCGCCCGGCGGGCTTTTGACTTGCAGCGGAAAGACTGCAGGCAACCCGGTGCGGTTCCACATCAGCCCCGCCCGCGGCCCGGCCGTGCCGGTTTCCGCCTGCAAACCTCCGGCCAGCAAACAGGCCGCAACCGCGTACAGCATCAGCTGCCGCAACACAGCGGGAATCCGTAGTTCGGGCATTGAGTCCGGCATGGCTGGTGCCTCCCTCCCGCCTATATGGGGGCTGAGACGCGTTTACATAAGCCGGCTCAGGGTTACGTCTGGTCTAAACAACTATAGGCTGATTAATGACCCATTAACACAATCGAATTACCACTTCGAATGTACTGCCATCCGGCAGCCCGGCGGCCGCTTTGACGGCACGCGCCGCAGCACGTCTCACTTTGATTACCAGTTACAACAGGATGCCCCATGCAACACCCCTTTCTGACCTATGCCGGGACCGCCATTGCAGCCCTGCTCACCGGCACTACCGCCTATGCGGTTGACGCGGGCCCGGTCGGCGATGATGTCATCGCAGCGCAGCGTTCGGCCCTTGCCGCCAGCACCAAGGGCGCAGGGTTCGGCCCGCAGTCGCCGCGCGACATCGACGCCGCCGCAGGCGCAAACAGCCGCAGCTTTGAGACCGCCCCCGCCTATACCGCAATGAACCTGTGCAACATCCACTTCCACGAAAACGCCGAACACCGCGGCGGCGAATTCACCACCTACGCCGGCAATGGCGACGGCAAGGGCTATGGCACCGGTTACAAATACGACGGCACCCTGACCGCGGCAGAGCTGGCCCCGCTGGAGCATCCCATCGCCGACAAGGGCCATGGCGGCCTGCAGCCCGGCGACACGATCGAGGTCCACTACGTCCACTCCACCGCCCAGGTGCAGCCCGGCCCGACCCTGGGCGCCTGCCTCAGCGAGGCGATCATGAACCCGCAACTGCGGGTCGAGGCGCAAGTCTTTGTGCTGGTCAACGATGAAAACGCGCTTGATTTCGGCGAGCTGGCGCAGCTTGGAATGGCAGACGGGCTGCATCAGGCCGCCAATATTCCCAGCGACACCGGCACCCCGGTGCAATATGCCGGCTCCACCACCGGCCCCAGCTATAACGAGGCCGGTTCCCCCCTGCAGGTCAGCTGGAGCGTCCGCCCGCAGGTGGCCAAGGTGAACATCCACTCGGTCGGCAAATGGCTGGAGAACAACGTCTTTGACGAGGACCACGCCCACGGCGTGCGCAACCTGGTGAGCAATCCAAGTCTGCTGTCGCAAATCGGCAATTGACCCGAACGGCCGTGCCGGTGCTGCAGCGCCGGCCGCCTGTCCTGCGGCTGTCCCCCCTCGCAGGCCAGGCAAAGGGCTTCACGCTGCCCGCGTGAAGCCCTTGCTTGCTGCAAACGGTCAGGAAGCCTTGGCGCCTGCTGCGTCCTTCATGGCGTCGACACCCTTCTTCCACAGGTTACCCTGCCACAGCTCCTCCAGCCCGGTTTCCCCGCTGGCCCCCTTGGTGGTCAGATAGTCATAGTAGGAGGTCGGCTTGTGCCCGGTGATGTTGTAGAAATCCGGGCTGCAGCGGGTGTAGAAACCGTTGGTCAGATATTCGAAGAATTCGGCGCGGGTGGCGCCAAAATCCGCCTCGAACTGCTCCATCGACTGCGCCCGGTATTCAATCTCCTTGCCCATGGCACAGCCGAGGTCGGCAGCGATCTCCGCCATCGACTGCGGCGCCGGGCCGGTGATGTCATAAAACTTGTTGCCGTGCCGCTCCGGCCCTTCCGCCAGCACCACGGCCGCCGCCTCGGCAATGTCGCGGGTGGCCACGAAGGAATTGCGCATGTCCCCCAAGGGGTTCGAGAACCAGCCTTCGGCCTCAATGGTTTCGCAGTCGGTCTTCAGCAGGTGGTTCATGAAAAAGTTGTTGCGCAGCGCGGTCACGTTCAGGCCTGCATCAATCAGCGCCTTCTCGCCCCACCAGTAGTGCTGCAGCATCAGCGGAATGCCTGCGCCTGCGCGCGAGGCATGGGTGTCCGCATCATAATCCGCGGTATTAGTATCCGCTCCCATGCAGCTCACGCGCACCACATGTTTGATCTGGTCTTTGCGCGCGCCCAGCTCCTTGCAGAAGTTCAGGTGCCCTTCCAGCATCGGGTCCAGCGAGGCGGAGTAGACAGCCGAAACACCCTCCAGCGCTGCCTCCCAGGTGGCCGGTTCCGACAGGTCGAACTTCACCACTTCATCGGCACCCAGCGACGTCAGCATCTCCACCTTGGACTCGCTGAAGTAACAGGCCCGCACGGTGAATTCACCGGCCTCTGCCAGGCGTGCGACCAGTTCGCGGCCAATGCGGCCGGTGGCCGATGTGATCAGAACAACGGGTTTGGACATAGGAAAGCCTCCGGCTGCCGCGTGCCACCCCAAAGCAGCCCGCGTATGATTTGCAAATCTGCGCGGACCCTACAGCGGCACCCCTCTGCTGTACCCCCGAAACCCGACGCAAAATGCCACGGTTTCGCCAGAGGCCCCGGTCACTCGGCGATGTCTTCCGCCCACAGTTCCGGCTTTTCGCGGATGAACCGCTCCATCAGCGCGATGCAATCCGGGTCCTCTGCAATCACCACTTCAACGCCGCGCGACCGCAGGAAATCCTCGTTGCCGCCAAAGTTCTGCGTGTCGCCGATCACCACCCGGGGAATGCCGAACTGCACGATGGTGCCGCTGCACATCATGCAGGGCGACAGCGAGGTATAAAGCACGGTGTCCCGGTATGTCTTCTGCCGCCCGGCCTTGCGCAGCGCGTCCATCTCGCCATGGGCAATCGGATCGCCCTTCTGAACCCGCTGATTGCGCCCCTGCGCCACCACCTGGCCGTCCCGCGCCAGAACTGAGCCGATCGGGCAGCCGCCCTCGTCAAACCCCGCCCTGGCTTCGTCATAGGCTATCCGCAGCAGGCGCCTGTCGTCGTCGGTCATCATCGGGAACGGCCTCTTTGCTGAATGAATACAAACTCTTCAGAAACTCTGCCCGGGGCTGCGCAAGCGGTCAAGCCGCGCGCATCACGCGGCCTGCCCCACCAGCTTGATCGACTGCCGCCAGAAACGCAGCATCAGGAACAGCCCGGCAACCGACAGGCCGGCCACCAGCCCCGCCCAGACGCCAACACCGTCCCAGCCCAGCACGAACCCCATCACATATGAAGCCGGAATGCCCACCGCCCAATAACTCAGCACCGCGATCACCATCGGCACGCCGGTGTCCTGCACCCCGCGCAGCAGACCCAGCGCAATCGCCTGCATCCCGTCCATCATCTGAAACAGCGCCGCCGCCGCCAACAGGCCTGCACCGATCAGCAGGATCTCTGCCTTGCGCGGATCCTCCGGGTCCAGGAACAGCGACATCAGCGGGTCGGGAATGGTCAGGAACAACGTGATCCCCGCCACCGAAACCGCCAGCGACATCGCCGTCACCACCTTGCCGCCGCGCGCCATATGCGCCCGGTCCTCACGGCCAAAAGCATTGCCCACCCGGACGGTGGCCGCATTGGACAGGCCCAGATGCACCATGAACGTCAGCCCCGCCAGCGAGATCGCAATGCCGTGGGCGGCCAGCGGCACCGTGCCCAGCCAGCCCATCATCATCGCAGAGGCCGCAAACAGGCTGGTCTCGGCCAGCGTCGTGAGGCCAATCGGCGCCCCCATGCGGAACACCTTGCCCAGCATCTCCCAGTCGGGGCGCTGGAAGTTCTTCAGCAGCTCATGCTCCGGCAGCACCTTCAGCGCATAGGCCAGCACCAGCGCGAACGACACGCCATTGGTCACCAAAGAGGCCACCGCCGCCCCGGTGATCCCCAGCTCCGGCGCCCCCCAGTTGCCGAAGATCAGCGCATAGTTCACTAGCGCATTCAGCACCGCCGCCAGCACCGACATCCACAGCACCACCTGGGTATGCTCCAGCGCCGCCAGATAGGATTTTGCCACCATGTACAAAAGCGCCGGGAAAATCGCCCAGCCGGCAATCTTGAGGTACTCCGCCGCATCATGCGCGACCCCCGCCTCCTGCCCCAGAAACAGCAGGATCGGCTCCGACCACCACAACAGCGGCACTGCCAGCGCGCCGTAAAGCAGCGACAGCCACAGCCCCATGCGGGTCGAGCGGCGGATCTGCCGCTCCTCCCCGGCCCCGGCAGCGGCCGCCACCATCGGCATCACCGCAAAGGCAAAACCAGACCCCAACAGGAAGATCGAGAAGAAATAGGTCGAGCCCAGCGTCACCGCCGCCAGCTCCTCCACCCCGTACCAGCCCAGCATGACAGTATCGGTGAGGCCAATGGCAAACTGCGCCACATGGCCGCCGATCAGCGGCAGCCCCAGAACGGCAATTGCGCGGGCATGCCCGCCGACGGACATGCCTTGCGTTTTGGTCGCTAACATACTCATACAGCCAGCCATATGACGGCCCGCATCCCCCCGCAAGGGCAGAGTTCCCTTGCCAGCGCACAAGGCAATGGTGGTATTCTGCACAAGGACCACCCCCATGCAGGAGCCCCTTGATGCCCGACGCCTTTGCCCAGCTGATCCCCGATGCCCGCCAGTTTCTCGCCGGGCTTCAGCAGAACAACAGCCGGGAGTGGTTCAACGATCACAAGGACCAGTACGAGGCGCAGCTGAAAGCCCCGGCGCTCCTGCTGCTGGACGAGATCGCGCAGGCGATCTCCAAGCGCAGCGGCGCGGAGGTCACGACAAAACTGTTCCGCCCCCAGCGCGATGTGCGGTTCTCCAAGGACAAGACCCCCTACAACACCCATCTGCACATGATGTGGACGGTAAACGGCGCCGGCTGCGCGCTGTTCTTCGGCATCGCCCCCGATTACTGCACCGCCGGCGGCGGCATCATGGGCTTCTCACCGCAGCAAATCACCCGCTGGCGCGAAGCTTTGGACGGTGAATGGGGGGATGAGGCCTCAGCGCTCCTTGGCGTGCTGGCGCTCGGCGGCTTTCCCGCCAAGGAGCCCGAGCTGAAACGCGTCCCCGCGCCCTTTGGCAAAGCGCACCCCCACGGCCCCCAATTGCGCCGCAAGTCGCTGACCCTGTGGCACGAGATGACGGAGCAGGAGCAAGCCGCCCCGATGGCAGCGCTGATGTCGGCGCATCTGACCCTTTCGCCGCTGTTTGCGATGCTGGATGATGCCCTGTCCGGGTAACGCTCCATTGTAGGTAAACTGTTCGCTATGCATCATGCCCCAGAGAGAAGACGAATAACTATCTTTAACAGCATCAGGCTGGCGGCCACCGCAATTATTCCACCGCAGACAATCGCAACCATTTGCGCGAACAAACGAAACTCACTCCAAATGCTTGGATGATATCCCGTGAGTGCGATAAGCAGCTTCCGCAACCCCAAAGCACATACTCCTTTGCTGGATGCATCTATTTTGGCGTCAGGCCACACCAAACAAAAAACCGTTTCCACAGCCAAAACACTGGGAAAAGGAAAATTACTGCCAAGTAGCTTTCTTTGTGAGAATCTCCAGGTATCACTGCCGAGGCGAGTGCCGTCCCGCCGATAGCGACCACGACTGTCAGCACTAACAGTAGAAAGACGCCGAACACGATGAGCAGTGACTTTGAATTCAATCAATGCCTCCTGGTTAGCTTGAAAGATGCAGCAAAACCCAGCCCCCCTGGCCCAGCTCACCCGGAACCGGGCGTCACCGGAAGAGAACCCAGTTCATCAATCCACGAACGGGGTTGAGCCGTCCCACGCCGCATTGTTCTTCACCGGCGCCCCCGTCGGCGCTGGAGGTGCAGACGGCGCGCTCACCACGTAATTCTGCCCAATACCTGCAGCGTCCAGGCTGTTCCCGCCGGATGCACAAGTGCCGGAAAAAATCTTGTATTGCGGAGCAGATGGCAAAACGGAAACTCTGAAATCCGCAACCGGGGCATTGCCGCACATCTGGCTGGCTTGCGCCCTGATCTCCTGGGCGGTCCAATCAGCGCCTGCACTGCCGCTGAACCGGCCATTCCCGTCATTGTCAAATTGCAGCTCATTGCTGGTCGGCACGCCGCCGCAAGCTGCAAGCAGCCCACAAAGGGCAAGACACTGAATGGGTTTTGAAAATCTCAAGATCATGAAATGCTCTCTTTCTATCTTTTTTGCAAAATCCAACCGGCAAATGGGTTGCGCCCTGGCCGGACATCCCCAGCAATTCCAACAGCTTGCCTGTGGCTGACTAATACATCACTTTTATCACTTCGGCACATCCTGAACTGAGCCGACCGCAAAGGCAAACGGTAAACCAATCAGCTTCAAAACGCTGCCTCTCCCCTGCCGCACTGCCCCGCCCTTCTCACAAAGCCCGCAGCATGATCTGGCTGGCCAGCACCGCCACAACGACGCCGGCAAGGATCTCCAGCACCGCCGCCGCCCGCAATGCGCCGGTGCCTTCCATCTGCGCCAGCGCGCCCTTGCGCATGGTCACCGCCGCGGCCGCCACAGCCACCGTCACCGTGGCAGTCCCGGCCCCCATGGCAAAGGCCCCGGCGATCCCGGCCCACAAGACGCCCATGCGCCAGGTCAGCAGCAGCAGGAACACCGCGCCGGTGCAGGGCCGCAACGCCACCGCGCCGACAATCGCCAGCGCATCGCGCAGCGAGCGGGCATTGGCGGCCTCCTCCATCGTCGGCCCATGCCGGTGCCCGCAGGAGGCGCAGACCCCATCATCATGATCGTGATGATGATCATGGCCGTGCCCATGGTGATGGTGCCCGGCATGAGCTGCGGTTTGAACGGTACGGCTCGCCAGCAACCGCCGCAGGCCGCGCACCAGCAGCCATACGCCCACCAGCGCAATCAGCCCGTAGGACACCGGCGCCAGCACATCCTCTGCCGCGCTGGTCAGCTGCTCGCGGCCCCAGTCCAGCAGCAACAGGCCGCCCGCAACCAGCAGGACCGCTGTAGCCGCCTGCGCCAGAGAGGACGCCAGCGCCAGCCCCGCCAGCCGCAACAGCGGCACCGGCTTGCCCATGCCATAGCCGCCAATGACCAGCTTGCCATGACCCGGCCCGGCGGCATGAAAAAACCCGTAGGCAAAGCACAGGGACAAAAGCGCCACTAGCGCGCCAGGCTCCCCCGCACGTAAGGCGCGCAAGCCCCGCGCCATCGCGTTCTGCGCCTCGCGCTGACCTTCTGCTGCCCACAGGGACACTGCTCCGGCACCGCCAAAGCCCCAGAGCCACACGGCCAAGGCGGCCACGCCCAGCGCTGCTATTGTTAATAGAATCTTCACCTTACACGCCGCAACTCAAGCGAACGGTATCGGCAAAGGCCTCCCCAACCTCCGGATAGGCCTCCTCTGCCTGCTCCGCCGGCATCGCATAGAGCAGCTCTTCCACCAGGGTATAGGCCTGGTCCAGATTGGGCGGAGTGATGCTGCCCTGACAGCCGCCGCTGACCTCCAGCCCCTGGTTCACCGTATAGGCGGTGTAATAGGTCGGATCATAGGCCTTGATCACCACGCCGTCCGCGGCCTGCGGCTGTGTCAGAACCCGCCGGTGTCGGGTGGTGATCCGCCCGTCCTTCACCTTGGTCGACAGATGCTCCGGCGCACCCAGGCTCAGCGCCTCGCCCGCCAGCGTCAGATAGGTATCGCCCTGAAACCCCTCGCTCCAGGCCAGATCGAACCCCTGCAGCTGCGTCAGTTCTTCCGCCGTCAGGCTGCCGTCAAAATCACTGTCCAGCCCCCGGTCCTCAAAGATCAGCAACGAATAGAACTCATCATAGGCCCAGGTGATCTCCACCGCCTGCAGCTGTCCGTCGTCCGAGACCACCAGCTTCATCCCGGTGTCGACAAAGATATGCGGATGCGCCACGGCGCCTTGCGGGGCCAGCAGCGCGAGCGTCAGCAAAGGAACAAGATGATTCATGCCAAAAGACCTACGCCCCGTTGCACGGCGCCGCAAGCGCGAGACCGCACGCCGGCAAGGATCAGCGCGTCCGTGTTTCAGGATGCAGCGCCTTGCCCAGGATGTGATCGGACTGGTGGATCACATGATGCGCCTGGCCGACAATCAGCGGATCCGGTGCCCGCGCGATCTCCGGATCCTTGCCCGGATAGTCCAGCGAGGCCAGGAAATGCCGCATGCAGTTCAGCCGCGCGCGCTTCTTGCAGTTCGACTTGATCACCGTCCAGGGCGCGTCCGCGGTATCGGTGTAAAAGAACATCGCCTCCTTGGCCTCGGTGTAGTCATCCCATTTGCCAAGCGAGGCCTTGTCGATCGGCGACAGCTTCCACTGTTTCAGCGGATCGGTCTCGCGCGAGACAAACCGCCGCTTCTGCTCTTTCTGAGTGACCGAGAACCAGTATTTGTACAGCCTTATGCCGGAGCGCACCAGCATCCGCTCAAACTCTGGCGCCTGGCGCATGAATTCCAGGTACTCATTGGGTTCGCAGAAACTCATCACCCGCTCCACACCCGCCCGGTTGTACCAGGACCGGTCATAGAACACGATCTCGCCGCTGGTCGGCAGATGCCGCACGTAGCGCTGGAAATACCATTGCCCGCGCTCCTCGTCCGAGGGCTTGTTCAACGCCACCACCCGGGCCGACCGCGGGTTCAGGTGCTCGGTGAACCGCTTAATGGTGCCGCCCTTGCCCGCCGCATCGCGGCCCTCGAACAGCATCACGAATTTCCCGCCGGTCTCCTGCGCCCACAGCTGCACCTTCAAGAGCTCCGCCTGCAGCCGCGCCTTCTCCGCCTCATAGGCCTTGCGGGCCATCTTCTTGGGGTACGGGTACTCACCGCTCTCAAACGCCCGGCGGATGTCCTCGGCACTGGGTCCACGGGCCTCCCCGGCGGTTTTTGCAGGCATCTGCGCTGCGGCGCTGTTCACGATCTTATCTGCTGCGGCGTCCATCAAAATCTCCTTCTTTCAATCTGCGCCGCAACCATACAGGCCCCGCCTCCGCCCCGCGCTGACCTGCATCAAAAGATACGCCATTCGCGCACCAAAAAGACGGCCCAACGGGCCGCCTGCTTCTTTCTGGTCTCAAATACTCCGGGATGAGGCCCAAAGGGGCCGAGGGGCAGCGCCCCTATTTATGCCCCCAATCGTCCGGGTTCTCCGAATTGTTCGGGCTCAGCCCCAGCACATCCCCCTTAGTGGAGCATCCCAGCCCCAGCACCGTCCGGTTGGCATAGGAGAAATAGGCCGTCACCTGATTAATCTCCAGGATCTCTCCATCGTCAAATCCAGCCTCCCGCAGCGCCGCAACATCTGCCTCCGTCACACTGGCGGGCGCCTCGGTCAGCTTGCGGGCATAACCCATCGCCAGGATCTGCGCGGGCTCCAGCGGCGCGGCCTGCGGCTCTCGCGCCTCGATCGCCGCCCGCACCGCCAGACCGCGCGCCTCGTCGCCCAAGAGCCGCTGCAGCCCGGCAAAGTGATGCTCGACGCAATAGGCACAGTCATTCAAGGACGAAACCCAGACTCCCAGCACCTCCAGGAACCACTTGGGGATCTTGTTGCCGGTGTGGTGCAGCACATTCTTGTAGAGCGCCATATGGCCTTCCATCGAATGCGGCCGCAGCGAATGCACCATCATGATGTTGTCGACATTGCCCCCTGGCCCGGTCACCCGCTCATAGAGCTTTTTCAGCTTGCCGGTTGCCTCTTCAAACGGAACCGTCCTGATCCAGGCCATGTCTCTCTCCCTGATTGTTTGCCCGGCAGAGTAGCGGCTTCTGCTCAGGCGGGAAGATGGAACCGAACGTCACAGATGCTCCACCTGGCAGCATCGCCGCCCCGCGCCTGTCTGCCCCCCCGGCAGGCGCGCTCCACGGTTCCGCTTGGCGCATTGTTGGTATCCCTCTCCCGCCGGATGCCAGGTATCCCGGTTCCGCACTGCGCCCGTCCAGGCAGGCGCGGGGCTCATCCTGCACCGGCGGCCTCCCGCGCTACCGCGGCAATCGCCGCCCGCACATCCGCTTCCCGGCTGCGGTGGTTAGTAATGGCGGCGCGCAGCATTACCCGGCCGCCAGCGCGGGTGGTCGAAAACACCGCCTCGCCGCTTTCCTGCAGGGTCTGGGCGATATGCGCGTTCACCTCTGACTGCGCGTCCGGCGCCAGATCGCTGCGCGCGGTGAATACACAGACATTCGACACCACCTGCGCCCCCAGTTCCATGCATGGCTGCGCCTCAACCTCTGCCGCCATAAACGCCGCCAGTTCGCAATTGCCGGTGATCGCCTCAGAGAACGCCGCCTCGCCATAGGTCTCCAGCGCCGTCCAGACCTTCAGCGCCCTGTTGCCGCGGCTCAGGTCAATGCCGTAATCGCAGAACCAAGGCTCGCCGCCCGCCAGCCCGCGCTCAGCCCCCTCCAGATAGGCGGGCCGCGCCGCAAAAGCCGCCCGGTGCTCGTCTTCATTCCTGAGCAGCGCCATGCCGCAGTCATAGCCGACATACATCCACTTGTGGAAATCCAGCGCAATACTGTCGGCCCGCCCGATCCCGTCGGACAAGGACCGGTAAGGCTCCGCCGCAATCCGCGTCCAGGCGCCAAAGGCCCCGTCCACATGCAGCCACAGCCCCAAATCCGCCGCCGCATCCGCCAGGGCATTCAGGTCGTCAAACAGCCCCAGATCCACAGTGCCCGCATTGCCGACCACCAAAAATGGCACCGCGCCCGCGGCCTTGTCCTCTGCCACCATCCGGGCCAAGGCCGCGCAGTCCAGCTTGCCCTCTGTCAGTGGCACCTTGCGCAAGTTGTCGGAACCGATGCCCAGAAGCTCCACCGCCTTCAGTGTCGCATTGTGCACACCTTCACCCGCATAGGCGGTCAGCCGCACTGCACCCTGCCCGGATTTGCGCAGGTTCTTCATCACCCGCAGCCGCGCCGCCTGAAAGGCAATCACCGTCGCCTGCGAGGTGCCAGTGACCAGAATCCCGCTGGCGCTCTCCGGCATCCCCATCCTGGTCCGCGTCCAACCCACCACCGCGCGTTCCATATAGTTCGCGCCGTGATCGCGCCCGCCCATATTGGCGTTGACGGCAGCAACCGCCAGAGAGCTGATCAGGTCCGAGGCCAGCCCCGAGCCCTGCACCCAGCCCCAGAACCGCGGATGGATATTGCCGCCATGATAGGGCAGCACATCGGCGATGATCCGGTCCACGGTCTCCTGCGGCCCGCGCGCCTCCGCCGTCACCGCATAGCGCGCATCAATATCCTCCGGCACCGGCTGCCACGGCCTCTCCGCAGCCTCTTGCATCTGGTCCAGCGCCGCATCCAGCATCCGCTGCGCCTCCGCCCGAAACGCCGTCCAGTCCTGCGTCCTGATCCCCTTCTCAGCCACCGCGCGCCCTCCTCCTGCCTGCCGCTGCTGGAGGTTTAGCCCGCAAATGCTGCACCTGCACGGAGAATATCGCCGCAGCCTGATTACCGGAACTTACCTTCGATGGAGTGAAAACTCTCCCGGCCTGGACCCTCCCTGTGCTGCTAGCCCCGCCTTATCCACAGCCCCTTGCGCCCCTCTTCCACCCGGCCCCAACACCTGCCATAATGGGCGCCAATCAACACCAAGGAAGAGCAGCTCCCGCACATGGCCGACGACCTCCTCAGCACGCCCGCTACTGAGACCTATGACGCTTCCTCGATCGAGGTTCTGGAAGGCCTCGAACCGGTCCGCCAGCGCCCCGGCATGTATATCGGCGGCACCGATGAGCGCGCGCTGCACCACATGGTGGCGGAAATCCTCGACAACTCCATGGACGAGGCCGTCGCCGGCCACGCCAACCGGATCGAGGTGACGCTGCATTCGGACTACGCCGTCACCATCTCCGACAACGGCCGCGGCATCCCGATCGACCCGCACCCCAAGTTCCCGGACAAATCCGCGCTTGAGGTGATCCTCTGCACCCTGCACGCAGGCGGCAAGTTCTCCGGCAAGGCCTACCAGACCTCCGGCGGCCTGCACGGCGTCGGCTCTTCGGTGGTGAACGCGCTGTCGGATTCCATGGTCGTGCAAGTGGCTAAGAACAAGGAGCTGTTTGAGCAGCGCTTCTCCCGCGGCCTGCCGCTGGGCGGGGTGGAGAAAATCGGCGCCGCCCCCAACAAACGCGGCACCTTCGTGACCTTCCACGCCGACGAGGAAATCTTCGGCCACCACCGCTTCAAGCCCAAGCGCCTGTTCACCCTGGTGCGCTCCAAGGCCTACCTGTTTTCCGGCGTCGAAATCCGCTGGAAGTCGGAAATCGACGACGGCGAGACCCCGACCGAGGCCACCTTCCACTTCCCCGGCGGCCTCAAGGACTACCTGACAGAGGTGCTTGGCAAATCCTCCGTCTACGCAGACGTGCCCTTTGCCGGCAAGGTCGAGTTCCGCGAGAAATTCGGCGAGCCGGGCTATGTCGAATGGGCGATCAACTGGACCCCGTCCCGCGACGGTTTCACCCAGTCCTACTGTAACACCGTCCCCACGCCCGAGGGCGGCACCCATGTGACCGGCTTCTGGGCCGCGATCCTCAAGGGCATCAAGGCCTACGGCGAACTGGTCGGCAACAAGAAGGCAGGCCAGATCAACCGCGACGACCTGATGGCGGGCGGCTGCGCGCTGGTCTCCTGCTTCATCGCCGACCCCGCCTTTGTCGGCCAGACCAAGGACCGCCTGTCGACTGAATCTGCCAACAAGATGGTGGAAAACTCGGTCCGCGACCACTTCGACAACTGGCTGGCCGCCGACACCAAATCCGCCGGCGCCATCCTCGATTTCCTGATCCTGCGCGCCGAGGAACGCCTGCGCCGCAAGCAGGAGAAAGAGACCCAGCGCAAATCCGCCACCAAGAAGCTGCGCCTTCCCGGCAAGCTCACCGACTGCACCTCCAAGGACCGCTCCGGCACCGAGCTGTTCATCGTCGAGGGCGACTCGGCGGGCGGCTCCGGCAAGGGCGCCCGCAACCGCACCAACCAGGCGCTGCTGCCCCTCAAGGGCAAGATCCTCAACGTCCTGGGCGCGGCCTCCAACAAACTCGGCTCAAACGCCGAGATCAACGACCTCTGCGAGGCGCTTGGCGTCGGCCTCGGCACCAAGTTCAACCTCGACGATCTGCGCTATGACAAGATCATCATCATGACCGACGCGGACGTCGACGGCGCCCATATCGCCTCGCTGCTGATGACCTTCTTCTTCACCCAGATGCGCCCGCTGATCGACGGCGGCCACCTCTACCTCGCCTGCCCGCCGCTGTTCCGCCTGACGCAAGGCGCGCGCCGTGTCTACTGCCTGGACGAGGCCGAGCGCGACAAATGGCTGGAAAAGGGCCTGGGCGGCAAGGGCAAGATCGACGTCTCCCGCTTCAAGGGTCTTGGCGAAATGGACGCCAAGGACCTGAAGGAGACCACGATGGACCCCGCCACCCGCAAGCTCATCCGCGTCACCATCGACGAAGACGAGCCGGGTGAGACCGGCGACCTGGTCGAGCGCCTGATGGGCAAGAAACCCGAACTCCGCTTCCAGTATATCCAGGAGAACGCGAAGTTCGTGGAGGAGCTGGATGTTTGAGTCTACTTGAGCCCGACCAAAGCTAGCAGCTCGTTTTCAGGCACGAAGTCGGGACGGCCATGGCTGTCCCGGAGGTTCATCGCCTTAATGATTTTTGTCCCTTTGTGTGTGTGCACCCAATCACGTGAAGCTTCTTCAGAAATCACGATGTAGTCGACTTTTTTTGACACAGACTTTGTTGTCTCTGCACCATACTCCTGCAACCGCTCTTCGATAAGCCTGCGTGGAGAAATTGAGAACGTTCCCGTGAGGACCAGTCTCTTCCCTTCGAGATCAGAAGGGTCGCCTCCTAGAGATGCAGTCGAAAACTCAGGAGTACTACCCAGCGACGAAATCCCTGTGTCGCAGAATGCGTCTCCAACGAGCCGGGTAATTCCTGCGCAAATTTCAGCAGATTCACACGGTTCAATAATGCCATCATCCAGTGCTTCTCTGCAGAGGTTAACAACGTTTCGTGCAAAGGGGTCTTCAAGGACAGCTTCGCTTCCTGCTCCAAGCGTTACAAGAGCAGCTGCCTCTTTCTCAGTTATTATGTCATCACAGGCTACCGCCGCAACAAACCCCAGGAACCTGTTTACGCTCGACTTCGGGCATGAAGCATCAATTTCGCTTGCTCGATACTCAGCAATACTTACGATACTGTCATGATCTAATAGATCTGCGCGAAAGTCTTCAAGTATTTCAAGTGCGTCCACCTCGCCCAAGTTTTCAACAAACTCCGCGCATTGGATAAGTAGTGGCTCAACCTCGCCAACTTCAATGTTTCCGCTCGCCGCGATCCCCTCAAGAAACCCAGTGAAGTAACAGAAGAACTTTTTGTCGTTTTTTTCTCTATGAATAGTAGCCAACGCAGAGCCGCCGGGTTCCAATGAAGCCATGGGAATTTCCTTGAATGTGATGTTCAAATATTAGATCACCCCAACTCAGACGCACAATCAAGAGGTGTTTTTTCTTGCATCGCAGCACCAAAGGGTGATTACCCCCTCCCGCACCCCAAGGCCCGCGTCTGACCTTGGGGAGGCGTGAAGCGCCTTCCCGGGGGGAAGGTCAGGTGCGGGCCGTGCGGCTGGCGCCTCACGTCCCACATGAAATACTGCAAACGCCGCTCCTTGATTTGCACGGTCAGATGCGAAGGGCTCCGCCCGTCCACACTTCAAACCGTCCCCCGGACGGTTTGCCGCTTCGCGGACCAGTGTGAACTCCCAGGGGGAAGGTCAGGCGCGGGCCGTGCAGCTAGCGCCTCACGTCCTAAATGGGCGCACCGCCCCACCATTCACCTTTGTAAAAATACTCCCGCCCCCTGCCCGGCAGGTGGCTTTGCCGCCGAGAGGGGAGGCATCCACCGCTAGGTCTGCGACTGCCTGGGCTGGCGCGAATGCGCCTGTCCGTTTTGCCGGAGGCAAACCTCAGGTTTGACGGGCAGGCAGGCGCAGACCGGGCCGCAAGCGACCCGGTCAAACTGGGCTCCGCCCGTCCAAACCTCAAACGCTCGCACCGTTGGGCCCGCCTTCCTTCCGCGCAGCAACCGCCCTCAGCGGCCTCCGGCTACTCTCCCCGGCGCGTCCGGTGTGCCGCCTCTGGCGATCGCCACCCGCCCGGTCTGGGCCATGGCTATGCTCAGCTCCTCGCTCAGCGCGTCCCACAGCCGGTGCAGCCCGGCCTCCCCCGCGGCGGCGATGGCAAATTGCAGGATGCGGCCCAGAAACACAAAATCCGCGCCGCCCTCCAGCACCTTCAGCACATCCTCGCCAGAGCGGATGCCGCTGTCGTAGAACACAGGGTATTCCGGCCCCAGCGCGGCGCGGATCCGGGCCAGCATCTCCACCGGCGCCGGCGCCGCCTCCAGCTGGCGGGCGCCATGGCTGGACACCTGAATGGCATCCACGCCGGCAAACACCAGCCGCCGGGCGTCCCCGGCATCCAGCACCCCTTTCACCACCAGCCTGCCGGGCCACAGATCGCGCAGCCGGGCCAGCGTGTCCCAGGTGGCCCGCGCCCGGCTTTCGGTGCGGTCAAAGTCATAGCCCTCCATCGCGAAATTCGCCATCTCCGGCCTGCCCTTCAGCAGGGTGGCCAGCGACCAGCGCGGATGCAGGGCAAAATCGAGGAACTGCCGCGGGCCGATCCGGAACGGCATCTTGAACCCGTGGCGCAATTCCCGCGGGCGGCGGCCGACCTCGGGCACATCGGCCGTCAGCACCAGCGTCTGGTACCCGGCCGCGCGGGCGCGCTCGGCCAGCTTGAAGGTGCCGCTGCCGTCGCCGCTGAAATAGAGCTGGAACCAGGCATAGCCCTCTGCCGCCTCCAGGATGTCCTCCAGCGGGGTCGAGGCGACGGTGGAGACCCCATGCGGCACCCGGTAGCGCGCCGCCAGCCGGGCCAGCATCAGATCGGCGCCGGGGGCTGCAAGGTTGCACATGCCCATGGGGGCAATTCCGAAGGGCCGGTCCGCCCCGGCGCCAAAGACCTGCGTGGCCAGCGAGCGCCGGCTGACATCGCGCAGGATGCGGGGCCGCAGGGTGATCGCGTCCAGGGCCGCGCGGTTGCGCGCCGCCCCGGTCTCCTGACCGGCAGCGCCGTCGATATAGTCAAACACCATCCACGGCAGCCGCCGCCGGGCCAGGCGGCGGGCATCCTCAGCCGAATGGATGGCGCCTGCGCCCATCAGCCGGCCACGGCCTTCATGAAGCGGTCGCGGATCACCACCGGATCCATCGTGATCACCGGCATCCTGGCGTTGCCGCTGTCGCATTTGACCACCAGCACCGTCGGCTCGCCGCTTGCCAGCGCATCCTCCAGCGCCGGGCCGGTGTCCTTGTCCTGCACCTCCACCACCCGGGCACAGCCGGCCGAGCGGGCCATGCCCGCCAGATCGGTGCGCCGGCTGGTATAGGTCGGCTGATCGCCGGTGGAGCCATAGGAGCCGTTGTCGATGATCATCAGGATGTAGTTCCCGGGCGCGTTGTTGCCGATGGTGGGCAAGGTGCCGAGGTTGGTGAGGATCGAGCCGTCGCCGTCGATCACAATCACCGGTTTGGGCTGCGCCAGCGCGAGGCCCAGCCCGATGGAGGACGCCAACCCCATTGTGCCCAGCATGTAGAAATTGGTGGGCTGGTCGTCGATTGCGTGCAGCTCTTGCGACGGGATGCCGATGTTGCAGACCACCAGCTGGTCCCGCAGGATGGGCGCGATCTCTTTCAGGATTTCGGAACGGATCATTGGTCGCCATAGCCTCCCCAGAAATTGGCGTCAGTCAGGATGGCAACGGGTTTGTTGCACATGAAAGTGTATTTCAGGATGTTGTCCAGCTCCTCCACATCCCGCTGCCAGTGGAAGTGGTAGGTAGGGATGTTGAGCTGCGCCAGCAGCGCCTTGGTATGCACCGCCATTTCAACCTGGCAGGCCACGGGCTCGCGCAATTCGCCCCGGTACGAGATCAGCATCGGCAGCGGCATCCGGTAATACTGGATCAGCGTTGCCAGTGTGTTGATCGTCACCCCGATGGCGGTGTTCTGCATAATGATGGCCGGGCGCTTGCCGCCCATCCAAGCGCCGGCGCACAGGCCCATGCCCTCATCCTCCTTGTTGGAGGGGATGTGGAAGATGTCGTCGCGCTGGTCGATCTCCTCGATCACTCCGGCCAGCTGCTTGCAGGGCACGGTCGTGACGAAGGAGACGCCATTGGCGGCCAGATCGTCAGCGATCCTCTTGTCTATGTTCATGGTCGATTGCCTTTGCTTTGGGGTCGTGTCTTGGGTTCAGGCAGTGCGGCAGACATGTACCGCGCACGGCGCGTGGCGGACCACACGGGCCGCCGTTGAGCCCAGGAAGAAGTCGCTGAGCCCCGGTTTGTGCGAGCCGGCAATGATGCAATCCACACCGTATTGTTCGGCGTATTCGACGATGGCGCGGTAGGACCGCCCCTTGACGATTACTGTCGCAACATCTCCATAATCGGCAGTTTTCTTGGCCAGCTGGCACCGGGCGTTTTCCAGGCCCTCGCGCACGGCGTCCTCATCCAGATAGGCGGTAACCGAACTGTGCGGCGGCTCATAGACATGCAGCGCGGTGATGTTCCCGCCGGAATTGCACAGGGTGGCTGCCGCCCTCAGCGTTGTTCCGGAAACCCCATGGTCCAGGGCCATGGCAACCAGGATATTGTCATACATGGGTTCTCTCCAATTTCTCGGGCCTGCGAGGTCAGGCCCAAGGATCGAGGATGATCTTGGGCGCCGCCACCGCGCCGGAGCGCAGGTCGCGAAAGGCCGCGGCGCCGTCCGACAGCGGCCTCTGCTCAGGCCAGTCCAGCGGGCCAAGACGGCCGTCAAAGATCGCCTGCGCGGTGTCGCGGAAATCCTGTGCCGTATACGTGTAGGTGCCGATGAAGGTGATTTCCTGCAGCGTCATGCGGCGGATATCCAGACCGCCGGTATTTTCACCGAGGCCGACATGGGCAATCACCCCGCCGGGCGCCGCCGCGGCAGAGGCCGCAGCACGGGTGGCAGCATAGCCCACGGCATCGACCACCAGCGGCACCATGCCCTGAAACTCCTCCACCGCCTGCTGGCCGCAATGGTTGCTCAGGTAGTCCCGGCGCACTTCGTTCGGCTCCTGGATGGTCACCTCCGCCCCCCCCATCGCCGTCAGTGCCAATGCCGCCGCCAGACCGATGGCACCGCCGCCAATCACTAGCGCGCGGCGCTCCGTGTCCGGATGCAACGCCTCCAGCGCCAGCCGGGCGGCGTGCCAGCTGACGGCCAGCGGTTCCGCCAGCGCGGCCTTTTCCAGCGGCACCTTCTCCGGCACGGTCACCAGGTTGAGCTCCGGCATCGCCACGAACTGGGCAAAGGCGCCTTCACGCGGGGGCATCGAGATAATCTGGCGGCTGGCGCAGAGGTTTTCGCGCCCCGATGCACAGGCCGCGCAACTGCCGCAGGTGACCAGCGGGTTGATAGTGACCCGGCGGCCCGCCTGCGGTCCCTCCTCGATCACGCCAGCGGCCTCATGCCCCAGGATCAGCGGTGCGGGCCTGCGGTTGTCATGGCCCAGGTAGGCATGCATGTCCGAGCCGCAGATGCCGGAGGCGCGGATGCGGATCAGATGCTCACCGTCCCGGCCCGCTGCCATCGGCACGTCGCGGAAGGCCAGCGCCTCAACCCCTTCATAAACCAAGGCTTTCATTTCGCCGTGAACCCCCCGTCAACCATCAGGATTTGCCCGGTGACATAGGCCGACGCCTCCGAGCATAGGAACAGCAGCGGCCCGTCCAAATCCTCCAGCCGCCCATTGCGGCCGATGCAGGTCTGCGCAGCGTTGCGGGCGGCGCGCGCCTCATCTTCGAATACCGCCTGGGTTAGCTCCGTCGGAAAGAACCCCGGCCCGATTGCGTTGGCGGTGATGCCATGCGGCGACCAGGCCTCTGCCATGGCGCGGGTCAGCTGGCCGATCCCGCCCTTGCTGGCGCCATAGGCAATGCCGCCGGGAAAGGCCCGCGCAGTCTGAAGCGAGGCGAAATTCACGATCCGCCCCCAGCCCCGCTCCTTCATCGCCGGTACCAGTGCCCGGCTGAGAAAGAAGGGCGCCGAAAGGTTCAGCGCCAGCGTCTTGTCCCATTCCGCAATCGTCACCTCATCCGCAGGCTGGCGTGTATTGATACCCGCCGCATGCACCAGGATATCCGGCGCCCCGAAAGGCGCAGAAACCGCTGCGGCCAGCGCCTCCAGCCCGTTGCGGTCCGCAACATCCGCCACGGCATGCGCAGCAGCAGGCCCGATCTCCGCACAGAGGCTCTCCAAGGCCTCCGCCCGCCGCGCCACCGCAACCACCCGCGCCCCGGCAGCGGCCAGCGTGGTGGCCGCGCGCCGCCCCAGACCAGAGCTGGCGCCGGTGATGCAGGCGGTCCGGCCTGCCAGATCAAACAGGGTGCGCGGGTCAGCCATTGGCCGTCAGGTCAAAGGTTTCATCAGGGAAATACTTGGCCAGCCGCACATCGGCCGCGCGGGCGTGGCCTTCCATCCCCTCCAGCCGGGCAATCCGCGCCGTGGCCTCTGCCACCGGCTTGGAGCCCTCGCGGGTGGCGCGCTGCCAGGTAACGATCTTCATGTATTTGTGGACGCTGAGGCCGCCGGTATAGCTGGCCGCGCGCGAGGTCGGCAGCACGTGGTTGGTGCCAGCCGCCTTGTCGCCGTAAGAGACCGTGGTCTCCTCGCCCAAAAACAGCGAGCCGTAGCACGTGAGCCGTTCCAGCCACCAGTCCAGATCCGCGGCCTGCACGGTCAGGTGCTCAGGTGCGTATTCATCGGAACAGGCCGCCATATCCTCGCGGTCCGCGCACAGGATCACCTCGGCATAGTCGCGCCAGGCTGCGGTGGCATTCTCGCGGTTCACCTCGGGCAGCTCGTCGATATAGCCGGGAACCAGCCGCATGACTTCATCCGCCAGGGTGCGGTTGTCCGTCACCAGCCAGACCGGGGAGTTGTAGCCATGTTCTGCCTGGCTCACCAGATCGGTGGCGACGATATGCGCATCCGCGGTGCTGTCGGCCAGGATCAGGCTGTCGGTGGGGCCTGCAATCATGTCGATGCCGACGCGGCCGAACAGGATCCGCTTGGCCTCGGCCACGAACTGGTTGCCAGGGCCGACCAGGATGTTGGCCTTGGGCAGGCCAAAGAGGCCAAAGGTCATCGCAGCAACCCCCTGCACGCCGCCCATCGCCATGATCTTGTCGGCGCCACAGATATGGGCGGCATAGACGATGGCTGGGGCCACGCCCACACCCGGGCGCGGCGGGGAGCAGGCCGTGATGTGCTTGCAGCCCGCCACCTTGGCAGTGGTCACGGTCATGATAGCGCTGGCAATATGGCTGTAGCGCCCGCCCGGCACATAGCAGCCCGCCGCATCCACTGGGATCGCCTTCTGCCCGGTGACGAACCCGGGGGAGATTTCGGTTTCCACATCATGCACCGTGCTTTTTTGCAGCTCGGCAAAGCGGCGCACATTGTCGTGGGCGAACTGGATATCTGCCTTCAGCTTCTCCGGCACCAGCGCGCAGGCGGCCTCGATCTCCTCCGCCGTCAGCAGCACGTTGCCCTCATACTGGTCGAACCTGGCGGCGTACTCCAGCGCCTTGGCATCGCCGCCCGCCTCGATATTGTCCAGAATGCCCTGCACGATCTTATGGGTCTCAGAGGCATCCGATTTAGGGGTCAGGGCAGCCTTTTTCAGGTATTCTAGGGTCATTTTCAGGGGGTCCTACTTGTAGATATCGGGAAGCAGCGTGGTTGAGATCGGCGGGATGTAGGCGATCATCAGCACCACGATCAGCATGGTCAGAACAAAGGGCACGGCGCGGGCGGCGATCTTGAGAATGGACTCGCCGGTGATTCCGGAGACGACAAACAGGTTGAGACCCAGCGGCGGGGTGATGAAGCCCACGCCCAGTGCGGTGATCATCATGATGCAGAACTGGATTTCGTTCATGCCGATGTTGTCCGCCAAGGGCTTCAGGATCGGCGCCAGGATCACGATGTTCGGTGTCGTCTCCATCACGCAGCCCGCCGCTATCAGAATGCAGATCATCAGGAGGATCAGCATCGCCGGATCATCGGTCAGCCCAGTCACCGCGGTCACAAACCCCTGCGGCACGCCCATGATGGCCAGCGCCTCGGCCAGCGGGGCGGAAAAGGCGATGATCGGCAGGATCACCCCGTTCACCTTGGCTGAGCTGACCAGCATCGCCGGGAAGTCCGAAAGCCGTAGCGTACCGAGCAGGAAGCCCATCCCGATGGTGACGACAACCGCGGTGGCGCCGGCCTCGGTCGGGGTCAGCCGGCCGGAGAAGATGCCATAGAAGATGATGCCCGGCACGATGAAGGCATACCAGCCGGATTTCAGCGCGTGGCCCAGGTTGCCCAGCCACTCGCCTAGCCCCATATTGCCGCCGGTCTCATAGGTGTAAAGCCGGTTCATGATGATATTGGTGATCAGGATCGACACCAGGATCGCGAGGCCGGGGATCAGCGCCGCCAGAAACAGCGTGGAGGCGGAAATCCCCAGCACCAGGCCGATGATGATATAGGCGATGGAGGGCGGGATCAGGATGCCGGTGCAGGCGCCTGCCGCCACCAGCGCGCAGGCGTATGGGCGGGGATAGCCGCTTTCGACCAGCCGCGCGATGGTCATCCGTCCGACGGCAGCAGCGCCGGCGGCGTCAGAGCCGGAGATCGCCGCGAACATGCCGCAGACCAGCACCGTGGCAGAGCCGAAACCGCCCCGCGTCCAGCAGGTCAGCGCCTCGGCCACATCCAGGAACTTCTTGCTGAGCCCAGTCCGCACCAGCACGTCGCCGGTCAGGATGAACAAGGGCACCGCGGTCAGCGCAAAGGCATCTATACCGGTGAACAGGCTCTCGCCGATGGCGCTGAGCGGCAGGTCGCCCGACATCACCAGCATGGTGATCGCCGCCGCACCGATAGCGGCCCAGACCGGCACCGCCAGCGCAATCAGCGCCACAAACAGGATCACCGGCAGATAGAAATCCCAGCCCAGCTCGACCGTTTGATTGAGTGAATTCCACAGCATCGGCCAAGGCCCCTCAATCAAACAGCTTGTCGCCTTCAAAGACGGGCGTGCCGTCGCGAAGGCTGCGCCAGTCGCGCAGGAAGGATTGCAGCAGGCGCCAAATCATCAGGGCGAATCCCGCGGGCACCGCCATCAGGAACCAGACCATCGACACCCGCAGCCCATGGCTAACCGATCCGAACTTGGCCGAGACCAGCACCGTCTCGAACGACCAGTAAAGCGCCACCAGGGCGACAATGAACATCACCAGGTCGCCAAAGATATAAAGCAGTGCCTTGGGGCGTGGCCCGAGGTAATGCATCAGCACATCAATGCGGATATGCGCGCGTTCCTTGACCGCTGCTGCGGCGCCGATCCAGGCCAGGTAGATAAAGGAATAGCGGACGATCTCCTCACCCCAGATCGAGGAGAAGGCAAACAGCTCCCGCCGGATCACCTCGATTGCCATGGTGATGACCAGCATCACGTAGAACACCAGAAGCAGCCAGCGCTCTGCATTCTTGTCTATGGTTCTCAGGATATGCATTGCCATTCCCGGGGTTCAGGCACACCCCTGCGGCCAGCCCGGCGGGCTGTTGCGAAGGCGGCTGTCAAAAAGAAGGGCGGGCGCCGTCCGGCGGCGCCCCAGCCCTCTGCGGCTCAGGCGTCGTGGACGAAGTATTTGCCCTGCGTGCCCGCTGCCTCCTCCAGCTTGGCAAAATTGTCCATCGACCCTGCCAGCTCAGTCTTGAAGGCATCCCATTCGCTGCGCTGATAGCCGCCGGCCTCTTTCCATTCGCCCAGCTGATCATCGCTAAGGGCATGGAACGCGACACCGGCCTTGGCCAGTTCTGCCATCGCGTAGGCCCGGGCCGAGGGCACTTTGGACAGGTTCTGATGCGCGGTCATTTCCGAGCCCCACATCACGCCGTCCTGCACATCGGCAGGCAATGAATTGAACCATTCCAGATTGCAGGAATAGACTTGGCTGTCCGGCACCGCTTGGGTGAATGTCACATGGCTCAGGATATCCTTGAAGCCAAAGACATAAAGCGCCCCGACCGACGGATCGAGCGCATCCGCCACCCCCTGCTTGATGGCCGACGGCGTCTCGCCCCAGGCAACCGGCGTCGGGTTGGCGCCAACCAAGCGGTAATACTGCTGCAGCATCTTCGATCCCGGCACCCGGAATTTCACACCGGCCATATCGCCCGGCGACTTCACCGCGTTGCCGCCCTTGCGCACCGCCACCACTCGAGGGTCGATATTCACATAGAACAGCGCCTTGAACCCATTGGCCTCCACCTTGGGATGGACTTCGGTTTTCCAGAAATCCGAGTTCACCAGATTGGTGAACCGCTGATTGGAACCGCAGAGATAGGGCATGTTGATCAGGTCGACGGTGGAGGCGAAGGGGGCAAAATTCGACAGCGAATGCTGCGCCGCCTGAATGGTGCCGCCCTGCACCTTCTGCACCAATGCGCCGCCCGCACCCAGCTGCCCGCCCGGGGCCAGCTTGACGTATATCTTGCCATTGGTGGCGTTCTGGATGTTCTCCTTCAGATCCAGCTGCATGATCGGATAGCTGCGCGATGCGCCCAGCACGTAAGCCGTGGCAACCGTCATGATATGCTCCGCCGCGCGCTCGCGCTCCTTCTCTTCCTTGGCGGTCTGCGCAGCCGCCTCGGACGACCACAGCACCCCGCCCGCACCGGCCACCAGCGCCGCGGTGAAAGAGCCGGCCGAGGCCAGTTTCAGAAAATTCCGGCGCTCAGCAGATTTGAGCCCATCCTTGCCATTCGTCATAGTCTTCCTCCCTTAAGATCCGTCAGCTGCCGTTGTTGTTCTTATGGTCAGCCTCGCGCTTGAGAATCGCTGCCACGAACAGGACCGAGGCGGCAAACAGAACCAGCATCTCTCCGACATCCCCCAGGACGCCGCCGCCGCCAAACGCGCCCAAGGCGACATTGGCAAAGAACACGGCAAAGACGGCAGCAGCAGCCCAGAGAAACATCGAAAAATCCCTGATTGTTATCCCAATCTCATTTGTAAGCGCTTACATCAACAATGCAAGCGCTTACATGGCCGGATGGCAAGCGCGGTTTTTTATGCTATGACGGTGGGCAAATCACAGGCAGGCACCGCATGGGAAAAACCCGTACAGCTCCGACACTTAACGATGTTGCCAAGGCGGCGGGCGTTTCCACGGCGACGGTGTCGCGCTGCCTGAATTCACCGGACCGGGTGATCGAGACGACCCGCCAGCGGGTGTTGGAGGCGGTCGAATCACTGGGCTACACCCCGAATTTCGCGGCCCGGGTGATGGCCGCCAAACGCAGTTTCACCATCGGCGCCATCATCCCCACCATGGACAACGCCATCTTTGCCCGCGGCCTGCAGGCGTTTCAGGACCAGCTGCGCGAGGATGGCTATACGCTGCTGGTGTCCAGCTCCGCCTACGACCCCGAGGCCGAGCGCGAACAGATCCGCACCCTCGTGGCCCGCGGCGCCGACGGGCTGCTGCTGATCGGCCACGCCCGCGACGAACAGATCTACGGCTACCTGGACCGCCACCAGGTTCCCGCGCTGGTGGCCTGGTCTTATACGCCAGAGGCACAGCGCCCCTCCGTCGGTTTCAGCAATGCAGGCGCCATGCACCAGCTGGCGCAAACCGTCCTGGCGGCAGGCCACCGCCGCATCGCCATGATCTCCGGCCTGGCAGAGGGCAACGACCGCGCCCAGGCCCGCGTTGCCGGCGTGCGGCAGGCGCTGCACGATTGCGGGCTTGACAGCAGCGCGCTCACCTTGATCGAAACCCCCTATGAGATCGACAAGGGCGCCGAAGCCTTTGGCCGCCTCATGCGCCTGACCCCGCGCCCGACGGTTGTGATGTGCGGCAATGATGTTCTGGCCGCAGGCGCCCTGCGCGAGGCGCAGCGGCTTGGCATATCAGTGCCCGGGCAGGTCTCCGTCACCGGCTTTGACGACATCGAACTGGCTGGAATCGTCAGCCCGGCCCTGACCACCGTGCACGTGCCCCACCGCGAAATGGGCCGCAAGGCCGCGCGTGAGCTTGTGGCCATGGTTGAAGGCAGCTCGCCAGGCCGCTCCATATGCATCAGCACCCATATCGTAACCCGCCAGTCGCTGGCCAAACCGCCCCCCGCCTAGGCTCTGCCGGCGGCGGCAAAAAAATCGCAGGAATTGCAAATTTTCCTCTGGACGGCACAAGTTGGAAATTCTATACGACGCCTCACATTCCGGCGTAGCTCAGCGGTAGAGCAGTTGACTGTTAATCAATTGGTCGTAGGTTCGATCCCTACCGCCGGAGCCATAAAAAGCCCTTGAGCCTGAACGGCTTGAGGGCTTTTTTGGTTCCTCCCCATCGCGGTCTTTCTCCCATGCCCCCCGTTGCACAAGACCCGTGCAGCCGTTGCGCACCCTGCCCGTTCAGCGCACGCACCGCTTGCGCGCCCTTAACCCGGATCTGTCAGGATCCCAGGTGTCGCGGCAAACCGGTGCGGACTGACATCCCGCACCACCAGGAGATACGGGAACCCCCAAGACCACTTCCTTCATAGGGTGCAGGGGTTTTCCGCAGATGAGAGCTTTCGAGCGGACACGGGGGCGTAGCACACCCCTGCCCGGCCCTCCGCCTCTGGCCCCTTCGGGTCCTTGGCGGCGCCGCCACCTCAACCCCGGCCGTCACAACACGGCCTTGCAGATAACGGCCACCCGGCCCCGGACAACCAGCCACCGGACAGGGACAGCCCCCGCCCGGCAATACCTGCGCGCCGGTGACAGCTTCGTGAGGGCTGTTGCCTGAAACCGCTTTCCCTTCCTATGGTTAGGCCAGCCAATCACAACAACGAGAGACAGGCATGGCCTTCATCGCAGACAATCAGCTGCCCCTGCTTCTGCTGTTCTTCTGTGCGGGCCTCCTCGGCACCGCCTTCCTGTTCCGCAAACCGGCGGGCCACCGGGCCTGGAAGCTGGCCGATCTGGTCTGGGTGGTGCTGGGCGGCTTCGGCGCGCTGGTGGCAGTGATCTCCGGCATCTACGCCGCCGACAGCTCTAAGCTCGAACGCCAGATCGACATCGCCTATGCAGCCACGGCAGCCTTCGACCGCGACGCCGCCCGCTTCCGCCTGCGCTTTTGCGACCCAGCCTATGACGCCGACATCGCGGTGCTTTGCGAAAAGGTCGAATTCCTCTCCGCCTCCACCGCGGGCAACGCCGAACTGCCCCTGTTCATCGCCGTGACGGATGAAGTCGCCCCCCTGCGCGGCCTCAGCTTCCTGTTCGGTGGCAGCAAGGATGACAGGGACGAAATGCAGGAGATGCAGGCCCAGGCCAGCGCCTTCGACCCCGAGGCCTTTCTGGTGTTCACCTCCCTCGATGCCCCGGCCCAGGAAGCGGTCGCCAGCCTCCGCCGCAAAGTGCCTGCCATTGCCGGCGATTACCTGATCATTGCCCGCGCCTATGACGACCTGATCGGCCATGTCGCCACCCTGAAGGAGGAATGGGAATTCCTGCAGGACAACGCCCATATCCTGGTGCTGCAGATCATCGCGCTCTGCCTCGTCAGCTTCGCCGCCCCCTTCCGGCTTGGCAAATCCATTGTCGAGCTGCGCGCCCGCCGCTAACCTGATCCGGCCGCCACCAGAGGTCGCCCATGCGCAGCTTTGACGAGATCCACGCCATTTCCGCCGCCCGCCACGGCGGCCCCGCCGCGCTGGAGGAAAAGCTCAGCAAACCCGGCCCGAAAGTGACGGATCTGCCCGAAGACCGCTGGCTCGCCACCATGACCAAATGCATCTTCCAGGCCGGTTTCAACTGGAAAGTGATCGAGGCCAAATGGGACGGATTCGAAGTGGTCTTCCACGGATTCGACCCCGGCGCCTGCGCCTTCATGAGCGAGGATGAATTCGACCAGATCCTCAGCGACACCCGCGTGGTCCGCAATGGCGCCAAGCTCGCCACTGTCCGCGCCAACGCCGCCTTTCTGATGGAGCTGCGCGATGAGGGCGGCGCGGGCCAGGTGCTCGGCGGCTGGCCCTCCAGCGATTACATCGGACTGCTGGACATGCTCAAGAAACGCGGCGCCCGCCTCGGCGGCATGACCGGCCAATACGCCATGCGCTTTGCCGGCCGCGACAGTTTCATCCTGTCACAGGACGTCACCGCCCGCCTCATTGCTGAAGGCGTGATCGACAAACCCGCAACCTCCAAGACCGCGATGAAGGCGGTGCAGGCCGCCTTCAATACCTGGATGGATCAATCGGGCCGCTCCCTCACCGAAATCAGCCGCGTGCTGGCGATGAGCTGCTGAGCGGATGATCCGCGGCCTGCTCCTCGCCCTGCTGATCCTCAGCGCCTGCGGCCGCCCGCTGACGCAAACCGAGCGCGCCTATCTGGCCGGGCTGCACGGCTCAAGCCTGGATGCCAGCCGCGTGCGCATCGTCAAGGGCGCGCCGGTCGCTGCCATCACCTTCCGCCGCATGCCCCGCCCCCGCGTCACCTGCCGCGAACGCATCCTGCCGCCGGTCAAGGAGGAGGTGGTCACCTCCTCTCCCGCTGCGGTGGCCCTGTTCAACCGGATCTTCTTTGTCCGCGCCTGGTATGCGGACAATTACCTGCCGGAGTATCCGGACAAGCTGCACCTGGTCGAGGCGATGCTGCTGGCCCATGAGGCCACCCATGTCTGGCAATGGCAGAACCGCAAGCGCACCGGCTACCACCCGCTGCGCGCCGCCGCCGAACACGGGCAAAGCCGCGATCCCTATCTCTTTGACCTCGAAGGAGAGCCCGATTTCGCCACCTACGGGTTCGAACAGCAGGGCGCCATCATCGAGGAATACGTCTGCTGCCGCGCCCTCGCCCCGCAGGCGCCGCGGACCAAACGCCTGCACCGGATGCTGGCCGCCGCCATGCCCGTCAGCCCGCTGCCGCAAAGCCGCGAAAGCGATGTCTACCTGCCGTGGAAAGAGGCGGAGCTGTCCGGCATTTGCGACTGACGCACCGCCGTTTTCATCCAATGAAAACGGCCATGAAAAATCAATTTTTCATGGCCGGAATTCGCGCCGGATTCCGGCTCGGCGCCTTACTGCAGGCTGCGGACCACGCGAAAGCCGATGTCCAGCGACCTGGTCTGCGGCGCAAAGGAACTGCGGTTCGCCGACCGCCCGTAGGCCGCGCTGTAATGCGAGGTTCCGCCCCGCGCCACGCGGCGGCAATCCGGCCCGCCGGGCACCGCCTGCGGATAGCCGGCAAAAGACGCATAGGCGCCCGCATCATAGCAATCCTGCACCCATTCCGACACATTGCCGTGGATATTGTACAGGCCAAAGCCATTGGGCGGGTATTGCCCGGCCGCCACCGCCTTCACGCTCATCAGCGCCTGCAAGTCGCCGGCGCTGCGGGTATCGACATTGGCCGCCCCCTCCGGCAGCGCTGCCCCGGTGTGAAAGGCGGTTCCGGTTCCTGCCCGGGCAAAGAATTCCCATTCCGCCTCGGTTGGCAGGCGGTAGCGGTGGCCAGTAACCTCTGTCAGCCAATCCAGATAGGCCCGGGTGTCCTCCCAGCTCACATGAATGACCGGGTTGCGCCCCCGGCCCCAGCCGGCGTCGCCTGGCACATACCCGCAGCCGCCCGCATCCGCGCAGGCCTGCCAGTCGTCAAAGGTCACCTCGAACCGGCCTGCCGCCAGTCCAGCCTTGATGCGCACCTGATGCTGCGGCCCTTCATCTTCGCCCCGTCCTGGCTCCAGCGCGGGCGACCCCATGGTAAAGACCCCGCCAGGCAGCTCCACCAGCTCCGGGCAAAGCGCGCAGTCCCGCACAACCCGCAGCCCGTCCCCGGCCCAGGCAGGCGCCGCCAAGCCCAGCACGCAGCCTGCGGCGGCCATGGCGATCAGACGGGTCAGCTGCGGCAATACCATTCCGGCTCAAGAAGAAATGACGGCTCCCCGGCTGCCTAGCACCGCGCCAAGACGCCGGGCCAGACACTTTTCAGTGACCCCGCCGCCGCCGCGCCGCAACGTAGGGCTTGCCGCCAGCCGCTGCCATGGGCGAAAACCAGCCAGGCACAGACGCGGGAGCACGCCATGACACATTACGCCCTCATCATGCTGGCCGCAGGGCTCGGCATTCCGGTTCTGGCGGCGCTGAATGCCGCCCTGGGCAAGCTGATCGGCTCCCCGGCCTCTGCCGCCGTGGTGCTGTTCCTGATCGCGCTGATTGCTACCATCCTTTATGCTCTGATCGCAGGCCCGCAGGCGCTGGTGAAAATCCCAGCCGCGCCCAAGCACCTGTTCCTGGCCGGCGTTCTGGTCGCCTTCTACGTCTTGTCGATCACCCATGTGGCACCGCATTTCGGCGTCGGCAACGCAGTGTTTTTCGTGCTGATCGGCCAGCTGATCTCCGCTGCCGCAATTGACCATTTCGGCCTGTTCGGCGCCCAGATCAGCCCCCTGACCCTCACCCGCGCCGCCGGGATCTCGGTGATGGCGCTGGGGGTCTGGATCACCCAGATGGCATGAGCGCTTAGCCGGAAACTTTCTTCACGAACTGCGACTTCAGCCCGATCTGCCCGACGCCCGGCACCTTGCAGTCAATGTCGTGATCGCCATCAACCAGCCGGATGCCGCGCACCTTGGTGCCGACCTTGATCACCGAGGACGTGCCCTTGAGCTTCAGGTCCTTGATCACCGTCACCGTGTCGCCGTCCTGCAGCAGATTGCCAACGCTGTCGCGCACCTCCAGTGTGCCATCCGCGGCCTCTGCCACGGCCCACTCATGGGCGCATTCGGGGCAGATCAGCAAAGCATCCACCTGATAGGTATAGACAGAAGCGCATTCGGGGCACGGCGGCAAAATGTCAGTCATGAGCTGCCAATAGCCGGCAAAGCAGAGCAAGGCCAGCCTCAGGGCCGGCAGCGCGGCACCGCACTGCAGCGGCAGCAGAAACGGGCGGTCCGGATATGCCGGAACCTGGGCACCATTTTGCTATGCCCTTGGAACTGACGCCCTTCGGTACAGGTTCATCTGGACACCGTTGCCGGTTGCCGTGGCCTGTTTCAGCGTCCACGCTGACTGCAAAGTGCCCGCACCGAACAGCCGCCGCCCGGCGCCCAGAACCTCGGGAAAGATGGCCAGGCGCAATTCGTCCACCAGCCCATGCTCCAGCAGGGCCGCAATCAGCCCGCCGCTGCCATGCACCTGCAGCCTTGGCCCCTCCTGTGTCTTGAGCCGTAGCACCTCAGCCGCCGCCTCGCCCTTGAGCACGCGGGAATTCTGCCAGCCGGCGTCCCTCAAGGTGCGGCTGGCCACGAATTTCTCAGACCCGTTCAGCAAGTCCGCCATCGGGTCTCCGGAAATGGCAGGCCAATGCGCGGCAAAGGCCTCATAGGTCTTGCGTCCGAACAGGAAGGACACCGGCCCCTGCATCCACTCATCAAACACTTGCGGCATGACGCCGCCGAGATAGGGCGCAGCCCATCCGCCCTGCGCAAATTCGCCGGACCTGTCTTCCTCCGCGTGCATCGGCCCCTGCATCACGCCATCCAGGGTCAGGAAGGACAGAACCGCAAGCTCGCGCATGATTTCTTCCTCCTGTTTTGCGGGCTGCGGGATCCGCGCCTACGCCCCGTTGCTCTTGCCGCTGACCTTGATGTTGCCTTGCAGCTGGGCGCCGTTCTCAGTCGACATGGTCTGCGCCGACACATCCGCCTGCACTTGCGAGCTGGCCGCCAGCCGCAGGTCCTCGCATTGGATCTTGCCACTGTAGGCGCCTTCCACTGTGACCGATTTCGCGCTCAGCGCCCCATCCACGGTGCCGCCTTCCAGAACCGTCACCGCCAGCGCCGATAGATCACCGACCACCCGGCCCCGGACCTCAACGCTGCCCTTGCTGGAGGTGATGTTGCCTTCAACCGTCACATCTTTCTCGATTACCGAATTCACCACGTCTCAGCCCTTTCTGCGCATCCCCGGACAGCCTAGCGCGCCCGGCCAAATTTGAACAGTTGTTAGCAAACAGCCGCCCTGGGGCCAAAGCCGCAGCTGTCCGGGTGGCAAGGTTTCGCCTGCCCGCCTATTCCACCTTCGGGAACGGTGCCGGCAAAGGTGCGGCGCCGTACTGGAACAGCGACCCCCAGAATCCGCCCGGACTGGGCTGCCAGGGTGCGGTGTTCATGTCCAGCGCCACGCAAGCTGAGGATCTTGTGGCCGGGTTCTCCTTGGCCCGCTCGCAGCGCTCCGGCGTGGTATGGCAGGCCGCCAGATAGGCCTGCGGACCCTTCTTGCCGCTGTCCTCCTGGTAGCAATAACGGATGGCCTCCTCCTGCAGCTGGGCGCGGGCCTGTTCGACCAGCTGCTGATTGCCCGCCACCGTCTTGCTGGCTGCCTCCAGCGCCGAGGCTGCGTCCTGCTGCACCAGTTCTGCGGCGCGCTGCAACTCGCCCGTGCCGCCCTCCGCCCCCTGCAGCGCCTGGGTCAGCCGGGCATTCACCTTCTGCGCCTCCGCCAGCGCGGTCTGCAGTTCCGCCACGGTGGCGTCGTATTCGACCAGCTTCGACTTCCACTTGAAGCCGGCAAAGCTGCCCTCCTCGAACCCGGCGCTGACCAGAATGCCGTTCAGCTTCTGCGGAAACAGCAGAAAGACCGCGAACAGCGCAATCACCGAAGCATCGCGCAAAAGCACCACGAGGTCCTTGAGGACCGAAACCGTCTTCTGCATCTGAACCCACCGTCACTGAAACCACACGGGGGATAGAGTGGACCGGGAGGTTCGCGCAGGTCAAATGGCAGGCGAGCGCCTGCCTGCGGGGTGGCGCAGCAACGCTTGTGAGGGGCAGTTTATCCCAGCAACGTCCGTACAAGCTATCTTAGGTTCACTGCACCTGCAAAGGCGCCAGCCCGGTGGGGCGGGCAGGCGCTCGCCCGGCGGCGCTGCGCGCCTTGTTCCGGGCTGAAGTAAATCAGATATCTTGGTTCAATTCTTGCAATGCAATAATTGGTCGATGATACCTTCGATAACGTACCCTAACCCATTGAGTTCGCCATCGCTGCCAATGCCCTCCGCAACGAGCTCATCGCTGAGTGCATCCAGTAGGAAATCCAGCTCCTCAGGGCTGAACTCACCCTTTGCTTTGGCGCGGCCCTTGGACAGTTTGGCATGAAATTTCCCAAGTAGGCCAGGCTTCGTATACCCGCCTTTTGAGAAACGGTCCGTGGGCAAACCATTTAGAAAATCTAGAGCTGCCTGCTCCACCTCAATTTCTATCCGGGCCAAAACACCCCCCTTTCACGGCAACTGCCCCGCCTAAACCGGCACCAGCAGCCCGTTCTCCAGCTTCACCTGCCGGTCCATCCGCGCCGCAAGCTCCAGGTTATGCGTAGCAATCAACGCCGACATTCCGGTGCCGCGCACCAGCTCCATCAGCGCCGCAAACACTTGATCCGATGTGCCGGGGTCGAGGTTGCCGGTCGGCTCATCCGCCAGCAGCACCCTTGGCGCGTTGGCCAGCGCCCGGCAGAAGGCAACCCGCTGCTGCTCGCCCCCCGACAGCGCCGCCGGGCGGTGATCGGCGCGGCCGGCAAGGCCCACGGTGCCCAACAGATCCGCCGCCCGCGCCACCGCGGATTTCTGCGAGGCCCCATTGGCCAGCTGCGGCAGCACGATGTTTTCCAGCGCCGAAAACTCCGGCAGCAGGTGGTGGAACTGGTAGACAAAGCCCACTTCCTGACGGCGCACCCGGGTGCGGCGGCGGTCGCCCTTTCGGGTCACGTCCTCGCCGGCCACCCGCACCCCGCCCGCATCCGGCGTGTCCAGCAGGCCCGCGATATGCAAGAGCGTCGATTTGCCCGCGCCCGAGGGCGCCACCAGGGCCACCACTTCGCCTGCCTGCAGGCTCAGGTCCGCACCGCGCAGCACATCCACCTGCCCCGGCGTGCCGGTCAGGTAGGATTTGGTGATCCCCTTCAGCTCCAGCGTGATCTCACTCATAGCGCAGCGCCTCCACCGGGTTGAGGCGCGCCGCGCGGCGGGCCGGGAAAATGGTCACGAAGAACGACAGCCCCAGGGACAGCGCCGTGGCCGAGACCACATCCGCCAGCCGCAGCTCGGCCGGCAGCGCATAGATGCCGCGGATCGACGGGTCCCAGACCCCGCCGCCCATCACGTAGTTCACGAAGGAGAAGATCGGGTCGATATAAAGCGCAAACAGGCAGCCCAGCAGCACGCCGCAGATTGTGCCAAGAACACCGGTGAAGGCGCCGCAGATGAAGAACACCCGCATGACCGAGCCTTCACTCAGGCCGATGGTGCGCAGGATGCCGATGTCGCGGCCCTTGTTCTTGACCAGCATGATCAGGCCGGAGACGATATTCATCGCCGCAATCAGCACCAGGATCGACAGGATGATGAACATCACATTGTCCTCGACCTCCAAGGCCCGCAGGAAGCCGCCGGAGGCATCGCGCCAGGTCCAGACGCCCGCCGTGCTGCCAACCGTCTGCAGGATTGCCAGGGAGACCGCCTCGACATTCTCCGGGTCCTCCACCATCACCTCGATCTCATCCGCCGCGCCCTCGCGGTTGAAAAAGCTCTGGGCCTCGGCAAAGGGCAGATAGACCCGGGTGCGGTCGATGTCCCAGCGGCCCGCGGTGAAGATATAGACCACCTCATAGGCGTTGACCCGCGGACTGGTGCCAAAGGCGGTCTTGACCCCGTTGGGAGAGATCAGCTTGATCTTGTCGCCCACCGTGACCCCCAGCTCCCGCGCCACACCGGAGCCGATGGCGATGCCCTCCTCAAACCGCGCCAGGTCGCCGATCGCCTCTTCGCTCTGTGCAACGCCGGGAATGCCCTGGATATCCGCGGCGGAGATGCCAAACACCTCAACACCTGCATTGCGCTGGCGAAGGTTCGCCATCACCTGCCCCTTGACCAAGGGCGCCGCGCGGGTGACGCCGGGAACTGCGGCAACGGTCTCCGCCAGCGCCTCGTAATCCTTCAGCGCGCGGTCCAGCACCCCGGCCTGGGTCACCTCGCCATAGGAATAGACGGTGACATGGGCATTGGCGCCCAGGATGGTGCCGACAAACTCTGAACGGAAGCCCGAGCGCACCGCCAGCGTCGCAATCAGCGCAAAGACTGCCAGTGTGATGCCGATCAGGCTGATCCAGGTCATCACGCTGACCCCGCCCTCGGCCTTGCGGGCGCGCAGGTAGCGCCAGGCGATGATCCATTCGAAACGGGAAAACGGCGGTGGTGTCGTGGCCATAAAAGGGTCCTGCCCGGGAAATTTGCCCGCAACCTGTGCCGATGCGCGCCCGGGGTCAAGATGCGGCAGCGGCGGCAGCCCGTTTTCCGCCGCCAGGCCCGGGCGCCGCCGGAGCCCCCGCTGCCCTCCGGATCCGCTGCCGCGGCCGCCGGAGACAATTTTCTTGCAAGAAAATTGGCCGGAATTTTGCAAAATTCCGGTCCCGCGGCGCGCCCCGCGGACTGGCAGTTTCCAGGCGCTCTTTGCCGTCTGCTGTTAACCCTAATGACCTTCACGTGACCTCACCGTGACCTCGCACCCACTTGAGCCGCCGTGAACGCCGCGTGGCTAGGCGAAGGCAAATTTCCACCCCAGGGTGCCCTCACGTCATTTCAAATTGAGGACACCCCGATGACCGATATCCGCATTGTTGCCACCAATACCTCTGCTCAGGGCGGCACTTTTCTGACCCCGTTCTGGTTTGCCGCCCATGACGGCAGCTTTGACCTTTATAACCGGAACGAAGCCGCATCCGCCGGGCTGGAAGCGCTGGCCGAAGACGGCAACTTTGTCCCGATCAATGCTGAGGTCGAAGCCCTGGACAGCGACGCCCTGACCGGCGCGGTGCTGGGCGCGGGCGGGCCGCTGGCCACCGGAGAGACCGGCGTGGCAGAGATCAGCGTCGATGGTGCCTCCAACGGCTATATCTCGCTGGCGGCGATGCTGCTGCCCTCCAACGACGCCTTTGTCGGCACCGGCCAGGCAGTGCAGCTGTTCGACGTGGAAGGCAATTTCCTCGGCGCCCAGGACATCATCTTTGAAGGCAGCGACGTGCTGGATGCCGGCACCGAGGAGAACACCGAAGAAGACGCCGCCTTCCTCAATCAGACAGCGCCCGACACCGGCGTGGACGAGAACGGTGTGGTCACCCTGCACGAGGGTTTCCTGCCCGAGGGCGAAGGCAACATCCTGGGCGGCACCAATGCGGCCGGCGCTTTCATTGACCCGGAGGCTGCGGATTTCACCCGCGACGGCGCGCAGATCGCAGAGATCCATATCAACGAATACCTGGAGACCGAGGGCACCGACGGGTTTGACTTCTTCCGCGGCTCCGCGGTGGATGACCTGGTCAGCGGCGGCGGCGGCCGCGATATCCTGCTGGGCCGCGGCGGCTGGGATGAGCTGGACGGCGGCAACGGCCGTGATGTGCTGATCGGCGGGCGCGGCAATGACACGCTGGACGGCGGCGCCGGCCGCGACGTGCTGAAGGGCGGGCGCGGCGATGACACCTTTGTCTTCGAAGAGGGCGACGGCCGCGACCGCATCCTGCGCTTTAACGCGGATGACGACCTGATCCGGCTGGATGTCGAGGGCGTCGAGAGCTTTGACGACCTAGAAGGCTTCGCGCGCAGCCGCGGCGAAAACACCGTGCTGAACTTCGGAGACGGCGATGCGCTGGTGCTGCGCGGCGTGGATTTCGACGAGCTGAGCGCTGCGAACTTCGATATCCTCTGATCCGCTCTGCGGCCCCTGCCCCCGCCGGCGGCGGGGGCAAATCTTTTTCGAAAAGATTTGCCAAGAGTTTTCAGAAAACTCTTGGGCGTCCGGGATCAAACGCCGAGCTGCACCGCAACCGGCGCCCGCAGCGCCTCGCCCAGCGCCCGTGAATCCGCAGCCTCCAGGTGATAGCCATCCGCTGCCGAGGCCCGCGCCACCTGCGCCGCATCGAAAAACCCGCAGCCCAGACGGTCTGCCAGCGGCGCGATCACGGCCGTCAGCGCCTCGGACTGCGCCACCATTTCCGGCGTGATATCGGGATCGCTGCACAGGCTCATCGGCGGCGGCGAGACCAGCATCACCTGCGGCCCAACCGGCTGCGGCAGCCGCCAGGGATGGTGGCGGATGATCTCCACCAGCCGTTCCAGCCCGTCGCGGATCAGATAGCTGGGATGCCCTTCGTAAATGTCATTGGTGCCCAGCATGATCACCACCAGATCCAGCGGCGCGTGGCTGTGCAGCAGCACCGGCAGCACCGCATCGCCGCGCATCTCCACGCAGGCCGAGTGTCGCGCATGTACCGTGGTGCGCCCGCGCAAGCCTTCCGCAAAGACCACCGCCTCTGCCAGGCCGCCGCCCAGCGCCACCGGCCAGCGGTCGCCATAGGGATGCCGTCCGGCTGTGTGCGGGTCGCTGCCCCAGGTCAGGCTGTCGCCAAAAGCCAGGATCTGTTTCATGCCGTCTCCTCCCGTTTCCGGCACCCTGCGGCGGGCGGCGGATGCAGGCAAGGGAAAACAGCCGCCGCGCGAAGGTCATACGGCCCTATTCCGCACAGCCCTATTTGTCGCGCACCACCTCTGCCATTGCGGCATAGGATCCTTCCAGTTCCTCTGCCGCAGGGTGCGGGTCCGGGGCCTCTCCCGGCTCAGCCAGCCCGGCCGCCCTGACGATGATGTTGATGAAGCTGAAGACGCCGCAGACCTCCACCACCTCGTAAAGCGCGGCCTCGCTCCAGCCCGCGCTGATGGCCGCGGCAAAGGCCTGCGTGATGCGCTCCGCCTCTCCTTCGTGCAAAGCACCGGCATAGTCCAGCAAGGGCCGGATGCGGTCCTGTGTTGCTGCCACCGGGCCGCAGAGCACTTCCGAGAACAGGTTGTGGAAATGGACGCAGTAGGCCACGCCGTTCAGGCCGGAGACATGCGCCGCAACCGCCTCGCGCTCGCCCCGTGTCAGAGCACCGCTGGCGCACATGATGCGGTCCAGCAGGCGCAGCAGCTGTTCGGAGTTCTGCGGAAAGGAGGACAGCACATGGGTCAGCCCGCTGTCCGCTGCGATACCGCTGAAATTCGACATGCCTGCTCTGCCCCCGCTGCTGTTCAGGGCAAGGCTAGCAGCCGGGGCGCCCCCTGTCAGCGCCCTGCACGGCAAAGGAAAACCCCGCCAGCTTTCGCCAGCGGGGCTGTTCGCTTCAAACTTGCGGCCTGGCTCAGAAGCCGCGGCCGGTCGGGTGGGCCTTGTAGACCTCAACCACTTTCCTCACTGCTTCTTCCGGGGACAGCTCCTCGCTCTCGCCGGTGCGGCGGGAGGTGAGTTCCACCACGCCGTTCTTCAGGCCGCGCGGGCCGACGGTGATACGCCAGGGCAGACCGATCAGATCCATGGTGGCGAATTTGCCGCCCGCGCGCTCATTACGGTCATCATAGAGCGGGTCCAGACCAGCCGCGGTCAGCGCCGCATAAAGCTGGTTGCAGGCGGCATCCGCCTCGTCGTCGCCCTGCTTGAGGTTGACGATACCGCAGTGGAACGGGGTCACGCCCTCAGGCCAGATGATGCCCTTGTCGTCGTGGCTGGCCTCGATGATCGCACCCAAGAGGCGCGAGACGCCAATGCCGTGGGAACCCATGTGGACCGGCACGTTCTTGCCATCCGGGCCCTGCACGGTGGCGCCCATGGCGTCGGAGTACTTGGTGCCGAAATAGAAGATCTGGCCGACCTCGATACCGCGCGCCACCCGGCGGCGCTCCTCGGGGATCTGGTTGAACAGGGCCTCGTCGTGGGTCTCGTCGGTGCGGGCGTATTTGGAGGTGAACTCCTCCAGCACCGCCTGGCACTGCTCGACGCTGTCATAGTCGATCTCGCGGTCGCCGAAGGTGAGATCGGTGACGGCGCTGTCATAGAACACTTCGGACTCGCCGGTGTCAGCCAGCACCAGGAATTCATGGGTGTCATCGCCGCCGATCGGGCCGGAGTCGGCGCGCATCGGGATCGCCTGAAGCCCCATCCGCTCATAGGTGCGCAGATAGCTGACCAGGTGGCGGTTGTAGGCGTGCAGCGCGTCTTCCTTGGTCAAGTCGAAGTTGTAGCCGTCCTTCATATAGAATTCGCGGCCCCGCATCACACCGAAGCGCGGGCGGATCTCGTCGCGGAATTTCCACTGGATCTGATACATGGTCAGCGGCAGATCCTTGTAGCTGCTGACATGGGCACGGAAGATGTCGGTGATCAGCTCTTCGGCGGTGGGGGTGAACAGCATGTCGCGGTCATGCCGGTCCTTCACCCGCAGCATCTCCTGGCCATAGGCCTCATAGCGGCCCGACTCGCGCCACAGGTCGGCGGACTGCATGGTTGGCATCTGCATCGGGATGTGGCCTGCGCGGATCTGCTCGTCATGCACGATGCTTTCGATCTTCTTCAGCACCTTGAAGCCCAAGGGCAGCCAGGAATAGATCCCGGCAGCGGATTGCTTGATCATCCCGGCGCGCAGCATCAGCCGGTGGCTGACGATCTGGGCTTCCGAGGGGTTCTCTTTCAGAACCGGCAGAAAATAGCGGGACAGGCGCATCTTGGCTCCATCGGTGATGTGGGTTCGAGTTCCCGCCCGGTTTAGTGGGTGATGGGGGGGCGGGCAAGAGGAGGATCCAACTGCGGTGCCCTGGGTGGCAACGGTGCCAGGCTGCACCCTTGGGACGTGGCGCGCAGCGGCACGGCCCGCGCCTGACCTTCCCCCCGGGAAGGCGCATTCGCGCCCTCCCAAGGTCAGGCCCGGGCCTCGTGTTGTGGCCGCTCTGCAAAAGAGCGTTTCAGCGGGCGGCAGCACCGCCCGCTGTTCTCTCAGATCACATCTTCGCCCGCTCGGCCCGCAGCGCCAGCCACAGGCAGTAGCACATGATCAGCACCACCAGCGTGAAGGGGATGCCGGTGGAGACCGCAGCCCCCTGCAGCGCTGACAATCCGCCGCCGAGCAGCAGTGCAATTGCCACCAGCCCCTCCAGCGTGCACCAGAACACCCGCTGGATCACCGGGGCGTCCATCTTGCCGCCCGCCGTGATCGTGTCGATCACCAGCGAGCCGGAGTCCGATGAGGTCACAAAGAAGATCACGATCAGCACCAGAGAAATCGGCGCGACGATCGAATAGAGCGGCAGCTCCTTCAGGAAGCCGAACAGCGCACCCTCAGGCTTGTAGCTGTCGATCACTGTGGCCTTGACGCCCTCGGCGCCGCCGGCGTTCAGCATGTCGATGGCGCCGCCGCCAAAGGTCGACATCCACAGGGCGCAAACCGCTGTGGGGGCGATCAGCGCGCAGAGCACGAATTCGCGCACCGTGCGGCCCTTGGAGATGCGGGCGATGAACATGCCGACAAAGGGCGACCAGGCAATCCACCAGGCCCAATAGAAGGTGGTCCAGCCGTGGAAGTAGCTGGTGTCCTCGCGCCCGAACGGGTTGGAGAGCGCCGGAAGCAGTTGAACATAGTCCACCATCACGTTGAAATACCGCGCAATTGCGGTGCCGATGCCGGTGACCAGAATGACAAAGATGAACAGGCAAACCGCCATCACCATGTTGATCTCCGACAGCCGTTTGACACCGGCGTCCATGCCCATCAGCACCGAGCCCAGCGCAATCGCGGTGATGCCGATGATCAGTAGCACGACCACCGTCGGGCTGGGTTCAATGCCAAAGACCTCATAAAGCCCGGCCGCAACCTGCTGTGCACCGAGGCCCAGCGAGGTGGTCAGCCCGAACAGCGTCGCAAAGACCGCCAGCGTGTCGATGGCATGGCCCCACCAGCCCCAGACCCGTTCGCCCAGGATCGGATAAAACGCCGAACGCAGGGTCAAAGGCAGATCGAGGTTGTAGCAGAAGATCGCTAGCGACAGGCCAACAGCGGCATAGACCGCCCAGCCCTCCAGCCCCCAATGGTGGATGGTGCCGACAATGCCGATGTATTCATTGCCCGGCAGGGTGGCGTCGATATTCAAGGGCCGCGCCGCGCCGCCTTCGGAGAAGTTGTAGTAGACCGGCTCAAGCACGCCAAAGAACAAGAGGCCGATGCCGATGCCGGCCGCGAACATCATCGCGATCCAGCCCGCGTAGGAATAATCCGGCTTGGCATCCTGGCCGCCGATCCGCACCGACCCCACCGGCAGGATGATCAGTGCCAGGCAGAACAGGGTGATGGCATCCACCGACAAAACCAGGAACCAGTCAAAAGTGCTGGTCAGCCATGGCCTGAGCCAGCCAAAGAAAGCCGCTGCCGCTTCCTGGTTGGCAAGCGCGATCAGCACGAAAGCGGCGATCAGGATACTGGAAATCAGGAACACCGGGTTATGGATATCCAGGCCGAAGGGCCGGATGTTGTCCTGTCCCAGCTCATACTCCGTCTCGAAGTCCCAAACCCTTGGGTCGGGATCGAGCATTTTCTTTGTCTCAGGCATGACGCCTCCCCTCTCACTCGTTAACTATCCGCCAAGTGTCGCATTAATTTTGGAAATCACCTAATTTGCCCGGCCGGGCGCGGGTTTTCACCCTTGCATCCGGCGCAATCGGACCACCTCCGCCTGCCCGCCCGGTGCCGCATTTGCGACAGCGCGTCGCAAAAGAACTTGAACCGCTGTTCAAGATTCGAAACTGTTACCGGAAACACCGCTCTCTGGGACAAGGGAGAGCAGGGACAGGGGAGAGAGACATGGCCAAGACCATTCTAGAGCCGGCACGCGAGATTCCGGTCATTCATGAAACCGAGGTGCTGGTGGTGGGCTCCGGCCCCGGCGGGCTGGCGGCGGCTTTGGCTGCGGCGCGGGCGGGCGTCGAGGTCACGCTTATGGACCGCTTCGGCTGCTTTGGCGGCAATATCACCACTGTGGGCGTCGAGGGCTTTGCCTGGTACCGGCATGAGCAGACGGTGGAGGCGCATGGCATCGGCTGGGAGTTCGAGGAACGCGCCAAGGCCATGGGGGCGGCGGTGCCGGAGAGCCAGTCGCTGTCTTATGAGCTGGACAGCGAGGGATTCAAGCTGGTGGCCGATAAACTGGTCGAGGAGGCCGGCATCCACCCGATGCTGCACCGGGTCTTTGTGGCGCCGATCCGCGAGGGCAGCCGCATCACCGGCGTGATTGTCGAGAGCAAGGCAGGCCGCGAGGCGGTGCTGGCGAAACGGGTGATCGACGCCACCGGCGACGCCGATATTGCCCATATGATGGGGGCGCCTTGCGTGAAAACCCCGGTAGAGGAAATGCAGGCGGCCTCGGTCATGTTTCATATTGCCGGTGTCGACAAGCAGAAGTTCATGGAGGGCGTGAAGGCCGATCCGCAGACCTATGCCAATTGGTCGACCGGCGAATGGCAGGTGGAGACTTCCGGCAAGGAAGACGGGATGTTCTCCCCCTTCCTGGCGAAACCCTTTGGCCAGGCGATCCGCGACGGGGTGATTCCGGCGCACTTGAATACCATCGGCGGCACCTGGGGCGCGGTGCATGACAGTGGCGAGATGACTTATATGAACCTGGTGCATCTGGCGGGCATCGACGGCACCGACCCCGACAGCATGACCCGGGGCGAGATCGAGGGGCGCAATCAGGCGATGCACGCGATTGACGCCCTGCGCGCCTATACGCCGGGCTGCGAGGGCGCGCGGCTGCGAAACTTCGGCATGACCATCGGCATCCGCGACACCCGCAAGATCGACGCGGTGCATAACATCACCGAAGACGAGACACGGCATCAGGGACGGTTCGAGGACACCATCGGGATTTATCCTGAGTTCATCGACGGCTACGGGGTGCTGATCCTGCCCACCACCGGGCGCTACATGCAGATCCCCTACCGCTCGATGCTGCCCAAGGGGGTGGAGGGGCTGCTGGTGACCGGCCGCGCCATCGGCGGCGACAAGATCGCCCATGCCGCCACCCGCAATATGGCGTGCTGCGCGGTTGCGGGCCAGGGCGCGGGCATTGCCGCGGCGTTGTCGGTGAAGGCGGACTGCGGCTTTGACGCGGTGGACATCACCGCCGTGCAGGCAGAGCTGAAACGCCAGGGCGTGAGGATCCATTGATGCAAAGCATTCCCACCATCGACATCTCCCCCTTGCGCGCAGCGGACCACCCGCAGCGGCAGGACACCATCCGCGCCATTCTGGCCGCGGCCGAGGACATCGGGTTCCTGTCGATCACCGGCACCGGTGTGGCGCCGGAGACCGTGGAGGCGGTGCGCAGCGCGGTGCGGGCGATCTTTGCTGTGGAGGAGAAATCCAAATGGGATCAGGCGATTACCCGGGACAATTACCGCGGGTTTATCCCGATGGGATTCTTCACGCCCAATGATGGCTCGGGCACCGCGGACAAATACGAGGGTTACAAGCTGCACCATGAGGTGGCGGTTGACGCCCCCATCCGCGCCGCCTGCGCGCTTTATGGCCCCAACCGATGGCCGGTTGAGGTGCCGCAGGCGCAAGAGGTGATCCTGGGCTATTGGGCTGAACTGGACGGGGTGTTCCATCTGTTGCTGGGGGCGCTGGCAGAGGGGCTGGGGCTGGACCCGGCGGCCTTTCAAGACCCGTTCCGCGATCCCCTGACCAACATGACCCTGCTGCACTACCCGCCGCAGGCGCCGGAGGAGGAAGGGTTCGGCATCCACCCGCACAAGGACACCGACGCGCTGACCATCATCGCGCCGGACCCGGTGGGGGGCTTGGAGGTGCAGACCCGGGATGGCGGCTGGATCACCCCGGACTGCCCGCCCGGCGGCTTTGTCGTCAATATCGGCGACATGCTGGAGCTGTGGTCCGGCGGGCGGCTGGTCTCCACCCCGCACCGGGTGGTGAACAAGAGCGGGCGGGAGCGCTACTCCTTCCCCTATTTCGCGGTGCCGCGCCATGACGTGGTGGTGCAGCCGCTGCTGCCGCCGGTTGCGGGGTTTGAGCGCCCCGCGGTCCATTGCGGCCATTGGTCGGCAGAGATCTGGCGCACCAACTGGCCGGATGAGGACGCGGGCGAAGACACGCCGGAGCTGGGCACGATCCATAGTTAGGGAAACACCCCGCCCTGGAAGGGGCGGAGCGCCCGCCCACACTGTGAGGGCGGGCGCTGCCCGGCCTGCGGCCCGGCGGTTGCTATCCCCCAGTTGCCCCCGGCCTTTTCCGCCTTATCCCCGCCTTGCCCACAGGGGATTTGCCCTGCCCCCTTGCAAGCCCCTGCCCCATCAGGAAAGACTGGCGCCAAGATCCTGATGCAAACGGACCAGAGGCGGCACGCAGACCATGGCGCTACCAGCGAAGAAACAGCTGAAATACTGGGGCATTGCCGCCATCGTCTTTGCGGTGGTGATGTGGGCGCTTGGCAATGTGCTGATGCCCTTCATCCTCGGCGCCGCCATCGCCTATATGATCGACCCGGTCGCCGACCGGCTGGAGGCCTGGGGCATGAGCCGCACCGGCGCCACGGCCACCATAACCGTGGGGGCGCTGCTGATCTTCCTGTTGCTGCTGGTGCTGGTGGTGCCAACGCTGATTGCGCAGATGATCGACCTGGCACAGGTGCTGCCGCAGCTGGTGCGCGATGCGCGCGCCTTTGCGATCGAGCATTTCCCCTCGGTCTTTGAGGAAAACAGCCGCATTCACCAGGCAGTGACCTCCTTTGCGCAGACATTGCAGTCGCGCGCGGTGGGGATGCTGCAATCGGTGCTGGGCGGTGCGGCGTCTTTCCTGAACATCGTGGTGCTCTTGGTGATCGTGCCGGTGGTGGCGGTTTATCTGCTCTTGGACTGGGACCGGATGGTCGAACGCATCGACGAGCTGCTGCCGCGCGACCACCAGCCGGTGATCCGCCGCATCGCGGGCGAGATCGACGCCGTGCTGGCGTCCTTCATCCGCGGCATGGGCACGGTCTGCCTGATCCTGGGCACCTATTACGCGGTGGCGCTGATGCTGGTGGGGCTGAACTTTGGCCTGGCGGTCGGCTTTATCGCGGGGCTCATCACTTTTATCCCCTATCTCGGCGCCCTGATCGGCGGCGCGCTGGCCATAGGCCTGGCGCTGTTCCAGTTTTGGGGCGACTGGGTGTCGATTGGACTGGTCGGTATCATCTTCGCCATCGGCCAGGTGGCAGAGGGCAATTTTCTGACCCCCAAGCTGGTGGGCGGCTCTGTCGGGCTGCATCCGGTGTGGCTGCTGCTGGCCCTGTCGGTCTTTGGCGCCTTGTTCGGCTTTGTCGGTATGCTGGTCGCCGTGCCGGTGGCTGCGGCCCTGGGTGTGATTGCCCGCTTTCTGACAGAGCAATACCTGAACAGCCGCCTGTACCAGGGGCTTGGACACCGTGATGCGGGATCGGAATAAGGCATATGGCACAGCAGCTGAGCTTTGATCTCCCGGCGAAACCGGCGCTGGGGCGGGAGGATTTCTTTGTCGCGCCCTCCAACGCGATGGCGGTGGCGCTCTTGGACCCGCAGTTCGCCTGGCCCAGCGGCAAACTGGTGCTGACCGGCCCCAAGGGCGCGGGCAAGACCCACCTGGCGCATGTCTGGGCCAGCCAGACCGGCGCCCGCATCATCCCCGCCGCCAGCCTGAGCGAAGACACCGTGCCGGAGCTGGCGCAAGGCCCGGTCGTGGTCGAGGACGTGCCGCAGATCGCCGATGACGCAGACCGGCAGAACGCCCTGTTCCACCTGCATAACCTGGTGCTGGCGGGCGGCCATTCGCTGGTGATGACCGGCCAGGGCGCCCCCAACCTGTGGGGTCTCAGCCTGCCCGACCTGCAAAGCCGGGTGCAGGCCGCCACCCATGCCGAATTGCAGCCGCCTGACGACCAATTGCTGGCAGTGGTGCTGGCCAAGCTGTTCAACGACCGCCAGATCACCCCGAAACCGGATGTGATTCCCTATCTGGTGGCGCATATGGACCGCTCCTTTGCGGCTGCGGCGCAGATCGTGCGGCGGCTGGACCAGTTGTCGCTGGCGGAAAAACGCAGCCTGACCCGGCCCCTGGCGGTGCGGGCACTGTCCGAGGTGCGCGAAGAGGCCGCAGAAAATGACGCATCCGCAAGCTGTTGACCGCTGCCCGCCCATGCCCCATCCTGACCGCGGATCGCAAGACGGAGCCCTCATGAACCTGTCCCAGGACCCCGCCGCCGCTGCCACCGCCGCCGCAACTGATTGGGGCCCCTTCGGGCGTCCGATCTTTGATGACCCCAAGGCCCGGGCGCTGTCGCGGGTGGGGGTGGTCGATGTCGGCTCCAACTCGGTCCGCCTGGTGGTGTTCGACGGTGCCGCCCGCAGCCCGGCCTACTTCTACAACGAAAAGATCATGTGCGCGCTGGGGGCCGGCCTGTCGGAATCTGGCCGCCTGAACCCGGAGGGGCGCGCCCGCGCGCTGTCGGCCCTGCGCCGGTTCCAGCATCTGGCCCAGGGCATGGGGCTGCCGCCGCTCTCTGCCGTTGCCACCGCCGCGGTGCGCGACGCCAAGGACGGGCCGGAGTTCTGCGCCGAGGTGCTGCGCGAGACCGGGCTGAAGATCCATGTAATCGACGGGCGCGAAGAGGCGCGGCTTTCCGCCCAGGGCGTGCTTCTGGGCTGGCCCGGCGCCTACGGGCTGGTCTGCGATATCGGCGGCTCGTCAATGGAGCTGGCGGAGATCCAGGAAAATTCTGTCGGCCGCCGGGTGACGTCGCCGCTGGGGCCGCTGAAGCTGCGCGACATCAAGGGCGGGCGCAAGGGGCGCAAGGCCTATATCAAAGAGGTAATAGAGAAGCTGCGCGGCGAAATGGGCGCGCAGCGCGACCGGCTGTTCCTGGTCGGCGGCAGCTGGCGCGCCATTGCCCGCATCGACATGCACCGCCGCGGCTATCCGCTGAAGGTGCTGCACGAATACCGGATGAGCGCCAGCGACCTGCGCGAAACCGCGAAATACATCGAAAAACACGACTTGGCCAAGCTGCGCGAGGCCTGCGGCATCTCCTCCAGCCGGATGTCGCTGGTGCCCTATGCGATCGACGTGCTGACCCGGCTTATCCATACCTTCAAGCCCAAGGACATCGCGGTCTCCAGCTATGGCATCCGCGAGGGGCTCTTGTATGAGCAGATGCCGCAGCGGCTGCGCGCCCGCGACCCGCTGGTCGAGGCGTCGCGTTTTGCCGAGATGAAGGACGCCCGCGTACCCGGCTTTGGCAAAACGTTGTATGATTTTGTGAGCCCGCTTTTCAGCGGCGCCAAACACAGCAAGCGGCGGCTGGTCAAGGCGGCCTGCCTGCTGCATGACGTCAGCTGGCGGGCGCATCCCGACTACCGGGCAGAGGTCTGTTTCGACAACGCCACCCGCGCCAACCTGGGCGGGCTCAAACATTCCGAACGGGTGTTCCTGGGGCTGGCGCTTTTGCACCGCTACAGCAACAAGCGGAACGGCAGCAGTTTCGAGTATCTCTATGGCCTTTTGGAGGAAAAAGGCCAGCATGAGGCCGAGGTGCTGGGCAAGGCGATGCGCTTTGGCGCCATGCTGATGGTCACCAGCAGCGGCGAGATCGGGTCATTGCGCTGGCAGCCGCGCAAACGGGTGCTGCATGTGGACCTGCCGGACGCGGCGCGGCCGCTGTATGGCGAAGTGGCGGAATCGCGGCTGAAGTCGCTGGCCAAGGCACTGGATGCGGAGATCGACCTGCGCTTTGTCAAGCCTGCGCCGGAAGCCGGGGGCGAGGCAGGCTGAGACCAAAGGTCCGCCGCTGACCGGCGCCCCCGCCGGGTGGCGTCAGATTTCGGTGACGCCCTCTTCGCCGCTCTTGTCTTCCTTGGCGGGCGCGTTGTCCTTGGGCTTCTTGCGGATGATGATATCGCCGTTGGGCAGGATTTCCGGCAGCTCATAGGCGCTCCAGTCCTCCACCTGTTCGGCAATATCCGCCAGTGCAGGGCCCATCTCGGCCAGGAAAGCGCCCATCGAGGGGCCGATCTCCTCCATCATGCCCTGCAGGTCTTCAAGCGCAGGCGCCATTTCCTGGCGCAGGCCTTCCCAGAACAGCTCCGCCCCGCGCTCCATCAGCGACGAGCCATTGCCCTCCTCTCCCGCTTCCTGGGCAGAAAGCGGCGCGGACAGAATGGCAATGAGGGCGGCGGGCAGAAGGATCTGTTTCATGGGGCCAATATAGGGGGCTGAAGCGGGGTGTAACAGGGGAAGACTGCGACGGCGGCGCAACATTATTGTTGCCTGCCTACGGGGGCGGCAACTACCCTGTTTGACGCAAACCTCTGCCGGGGATCGTCAGATCAGGAGGCGAGTCACGATGGGTGCTCCAAAGACCGAAGCCAAGGCAGCGGACAAGAAGGATGATACCAAGAAGCTGACCGATGAGCTGGCCAAAACCGTGCGCGAGCGGGCCGGCAAGCTGGTTCCAAAGCTGAACGCGGCCTTTACCAAAGCCAGGAAAGAGGCGGTGAAACAGGCCACGGCCGAGCTGGAGAAGAAGGCCAAGAAAGAGGCCAAGGGCGGCAAGCCGGACGCCAAGGAACTGGCCAAGAAAAAAGCGGAGCTGGAAAAGCGCATTCCAAGTTTCAGCGCGGCCATCAGCGGCAATGTCGAAAGCAGCGGGCTCAGAACCGCCAGTGAGCAGGCCTATTACGCGATCAAGGGCTGGTCCAGCACCTGCTCCTCGGCCCATATGCGGCGCGCTGCGATCCATGTTCCGGTCACGGCGACCCGGGCCGGCAAGTCGAAAACCGTGCCGCACAAGAAGACCAACCTGCTGACGTATTTTCCAGCGAAGTATTCCCACGCCGATCATCTCGACGAGAAGAAAGAGATTTGGGGGATCATGTCCTATGCGGATTTTGCCAAGGAATGGTCCGATGCCGTCAAAAGCGCCAAGCTGGCAAACTGGGGCGGCAAAAAGCCGGACCTGGCACCGGATGATCCCTGGCATGTGGAACTGCCGCGCAAGGCCGTGAAGGGGGGCGTTGGCAAGGCGGATGTAGTCAAGAAAACCCGCCCCGGTCGCAGCGATGCAGAGGTCAAGGCCTGTGTGGAAAACTATGCGAACTATGTCGCCCTGACTGAGGGCCTGGCAAAGGGCAAGAAGCTGAAGCGGAACACTGAAATCGAGTCGAACTACAAATCCCTGTTCAACAAGAAGTTCAAAGCGGCCAAGGCCAAGGTCGATGAGGAGCGCAAGAAGGCCAAGGAGCAGGCCGAAAAGGATGCCAAGGCCGAAGCCAAGGACAAGAAGCCCGACAAGAAAGCCATTAAGGCCAAGACCGATGAAGCAACCAAGAAGCTGGACGCGGATCTGGAGAAACGGGCGAAGAAGCTGGTCAACAAGATGAACCCCGACCCAAGCCGGTTCAAGCTGGAGAAGTGAGGCCGGCGCGCATTTGGCACCGGCCTTCTGTGGAACGCGGTTGGGGCACACCGCCGTTTTGCAGGGGATGAAGCCCTGCAGCGTTCGGAGGCTGGGCTTCTGCGCTTAGCCGTACGCGGAGGTGTCCCACATCGCTGGCTGCATGAACTCAGGGATCGCCGTTGTCTTGCCGCTCAGCTTTGCGACTGTTCCGGCGGTCAGTTCCAGTGCCATCCAGGATTCCGGCATGGTCAGCAGATCCGGGTACGGCGTCTGCTTGTCCGTCGGGACAAAGCCGTAGCGGGGATAGAACGTGGGGACGCCCAGCACGAACACTGCGTCAAACCCCGCGGACCTGAGGTGGCTGATGCTCGTTTCCATCAGCTCCTTGCCCACGCCATGGCCCTGATACTCCGGCAACACGCCGCAGGGTGCGAGCAGGCAGCATTTTGTGCCGGGGTGCTCCTGGAAAAAAAACGGCGTGAACAGAACGTTGCCCGCGATCTTGCCATCGCGGCTGACACTGATCGAGATGGTGTCCGGGTGATCAAGGAAGCTTTCCGCAAGTTTTGCAATTTCCGGCCCTTCTTCCGGGCCGAAGGCACGGCGGTGAACGTCGATGATATTTTCTTTTTCCATGTTGTCCATTTCTGGTCTCCTTTGGATGAATGGCGTGGCCGCCCCGCGCAAGGGACGGCCTGTTGAAGGGAGGTCAGGCACCGGGCATCGTCATCTTCCAACTCGCCTGCCCGGAGGGTTCGTGAAGCTCCTCGCCGGCAAATTCGAAGCCGTAGCGTTCATAGAACGGCCGCCCGATGGTGTTGTCGCGAAAGACCTCGACCTTCAGCGGCCCTTTCAGGGCCACCGCATGATCGACCAGCGCCTTGCCGTATCCCCTGCCGTGCCGGGACGGGTCCAGGAACAGGCCGCCGATTTCATTGCCAATGAGAGCAATGAAGCCGATGACGGTGCCTGCTTCCTCCAGCACCCAGGTTTCCGCATTGGGCAGGTAGATGCTGCGCATGGCCTGCTGCACCTCTGCCACGAAGTCCGGGCTGAGGAACGGATGCGCGAGCGCGTTGGCCTGTTGCCAGACGGCAATCACCGCATCCGTGTCATCGGTATGATAGGGGCGGATAGAGAACGTGTTACCTGTCATCTTCTTCTGTCCTACCGCTGGTTCATTTGCGCGCGCACGGATTGGTTCCCTAAATGCGTGATGCGATAGGGGCTGCCGTTCTTCGACTTGATGAAGCGCTTGTCTTTCAGGCGCTTGAACACGTCCATCGTGCAGGCGGAGAGGACAAAGCCGTCGCGTGTAAAACACTGAACAGAATGCACTTTTCCGTTGTCGCCGCGCGCGTATTTAATCTCGCCGCCCAGGGCGAGTTCATGCAAAACACGTTGCTCGTGCTTTGAGATGTTCATTGGGATGTCTCGATTTTATGAAAGCACAGAAACAGGTTCACTCAGCGTCTGCGCGTGAGTGTGCCTATCTTTGTCGGTGTTCCTGTGAGGTTCGCCAGGAACGGGCGTTAGGCCCGGGACTCTTTCATAAAATCTCCATTTCAAGAGGCATCACGCCCCTCGTGCGGCGTTCATCTAAGTTGGGAAACTAAATCTGTCAAGCCGGAGTGCATGAAATTGCCCTGGCCGCCGGTGACGCTGTGCAGGCTGCTGCCGGTTGGGCCTGGCGGCCCCTGCCCCCTCAGTCCAGCGCGATATCCAGCGTGACCGGGAAATGGTCGGAGGCGTCCAGCAGCGCCTGGCGCAATTCCTCATTCGCATAACATTCTGCATCCTCGAACGGGTGCCAGATGCGCCATTGCGGCCGCCGCGCCATCAGGCTCTGCGAGATCATCACATAGTCCAGCAGCGCCCGGAAATAGCGTTTGGTTTCCGGGTTGTAAAACCGCGAGGTGCTGGGCAAGGAGGCCGCGCGGGGCTGCAGAAGGCTTTGCGCATTGGGATCGTTCAGCAATTCGCCCATGACAATCTCAACCGAGGACTGGCCGAACAGCTTTTCGTATTCGTCCAGGCCGGGGCCGTCGTTCAGATCGCCCAGCACCGCCACATGCTCACCCGCCTGCACATGCTCCGCCACCCGCCGGTGCAGCCAGATCGCCTGCGCCAGCTGCTTGCGCCGGTTAGCAATGGAGACTGCGGTGATCTCATCGCGGGTCTTGGCGCCATGCGGGGATTTGGATTTCAGATGGGCGCCGATCAGCCGCAGTTCCGTCCCTGCCTTGCCTGGGGTGCCCCGGGTTGTGACCGCCATTTCCAGCGGCGGCTTGGAAAACACGACCTGGTCCAGACGCTCATCCACGTCGAGGTCGATTTCGAACACCCCGTCAAACCGCGGCGCTGTTTTGCTGGACCGCGGGTCATGCACCGCGTTCAGCCGGTCCGGATCATAAAGCAGGGCAATTTCCTGGTAGGTGTCTGTCGGATAGCCGCTGACCGCCTCACGCGCGCGCAGGCCCGCCTCCGCCGCAAAGTTTTCCAGCGCCCGGGTGGTGCGCTGGCTGCGCCCGGTGTTCGGCGCCTCGACAACCAAGATGGCATCCGCATCAATATGTTGCAGCACATGGGCGATGGCACGGCCTTGCGTGTAGCGGTCCACCCCGTGCACGCCCGAGGGCTTGGCGTCCAGCATCAGCCTGTCGCCCTTATCGAACAGATAGGCGAACCATTCGATGTTATACGTGGCCAGCCGCATTGCCGCCGCACCCGCTGATTTCATCCCAGGCGCGGTTGATATCGATCATCCGCTTCTCTGCCAGCCGCACCGCCTCCTCTGGCACGCCGCGGGCGATCATTGCGTCCGGGTGGGTGTCGCGCACCATTTTGCGCCAGTGCTTGCGGATCTCGTCGCGGGTCATCTCAGGCGAGACGCCCAGCACGGTGTAGGGGTCCTTGGGCGCATCGGGAACAAATCGCGCGCGCAAGGCCTGGAACTGTTGCGGGCTTTGGCCGAAGATGCGGCTCACCTCCTCCAGGAACTCGTTTTCGCCGGGGTGGTAGAAACCATCCGCCATGGCGATGTGAAACAGCCCCTCCATCAGGTCGCACAGCGTGGTCGGGTCATTGGCGAACATGGCCTGGATGCGGCGGGCGTATTCCTGGTAGCCCGCAACATCGGTGCGCGCCATGTTAAAGACGCGCGCGGCGCCGGCCTCATCATCCCGGGCGATCTGGAACACCTCGCGGAAGGCGGTGACTTCGTCGCGGGTGACCTGGCCGTCGGCCTTGGCCATCTTGGCGCCAAGCGCGATGACGGCGATGGCAAAGGCCACGGTGCGTTCGGGCGGCGCGCGCAGCTTGTCAAAGACGTCTGTGAGGCTCTCGCCTGCGGCAAGCGCGGCCAGCGCGTCGGATATGCGGGTCCAAAGTGACATGGTATCAGCCTATCCGGGATTGGCGGCACTGTCAGGGGCGGGAATACCCGGCGTCAGGATTTTCTGCATGAAAACAGTGTCGAGCCAGCGGCCGTTCTTGCAGCCAAGCTCCGGCATCCGGGCGGTCTCCGCATATCCAAGGGCAGCGTGAAAGGCGATTGCCGCGGGGTTGGCGCTGCTTACGCTGGCGATCAGCACGTGGATCTGCGCTTGCCTGGCTTTATCTTCGAGTGCCTGCATCAGGCGGCGGCCGGCACCCTGCCCCTGGGCGGCGGGCAGCAGGTGGATAGTGTGTTCCGCAGTGAAACGGTAGCCGGGGCCGGAGCGGAACGGGAAGAAATGCGCATGGCCAAGGATGCCGCCGTCTTTTTCGGCCACCAGATAGGCGCCGTTGCCGGCTGCGATCTGCCGGCGCACCTGTTCAGGGGTCTTCGGGATGGTGTTGAAGGTCGCCAGCGTATCGCGGATCACCCAATTGGCGATGGCGCAAACGGCTTCGGCGTCGGCCTCGGTTGCGGGGCGGATGATCATCGCAGCTGCCTTGGCCCGTGCGGCGTATCAAACTCCGCCATCATTGCAGGCGTGCCCTGCTCCACTGCAATGCGCGGGTCATGGATGATCCGGTCCAGTGCTTTCTGCAAAGCTGTTGCTTCCGGGTGGCTGAGGATCAGGCGGCTGAGGCGGCAGCCCGATTGCGGCAGCTTGCCTGCGGGCGGCTCTGCCTGCCACTGCAGGACGGCGGGAAAGATGTTGTCATAGGGCAGCAGCCCATCGGAAGGCACGGTCATCAGCCAGCTGAGATCCCCTCGCTGCATTTGCACGCGGCGCTGCGCATGAGGTGGCAGCAGGGGTTTCTCTGTCTCAAGGCTGCCGCTGCGCAGGATCCAATTGTTCAGCCGGGCCGGGCCTGCGAAGCGGTCCAAGTTGAACCAGCGCGGCTGCTCCTGCGGCTGGGCTTCGGGATCAATGGCGATGGCTTCAAGGTACAGCCCGTCCTCCAGCCCGGTCAGCCGGTTATGGGTACCGTACCGCGCATGCTGGCCGCCCGGGCTGAGGGTGATGCCCAGCGCGTCTTCGGTATGGGCAACGGCCTCTTCCAGTGTTCCGCCTGCCACGGCCAGGTGATCGAGTATCATATGTGCCCTCCCCTTTTTCGGGCTGAGACTAGCCGGACAGCGGCGGGGTGCAAGGCGGGATTTGTCGGCAGAAGGAATAGGGGAAGCTTCTAATTGGGCAGGCACTAGGATTAGGGTAATCCTGCATCACTGCTGTTTACCGGCGTTAGCACCCCGCTTCTTTTGTGAGAGAATTCTAATGACAGTCTACCATTTGAGCACCAGTTTGGATGCTATTTCCGCCGGAGTGGACTGGTCGGAAACCAAGGAACGTCGCCTGTCTGGGTCGGGTATGGGCAAGGATTTCTGGTATTGCACTGATGCAGACAGGGCTCCCTTGGGCCAGCTACCTGCTGAGATCAGGAATGAGATCGATGCGCATTGGGCTTTGAGTTTCGCGCGCAATGACAATCTGCCCGATACGTTTATGAGCCTCAAGAGTGCTCACTTCACCGGTGCTCCCTTTGCTCGCCAAGGCGTTTGTGAGGTGTTTCAGCACTTTGCAGAAGGTAATTGCGAAATCATTCCAATTCGAAACTTCTGGTCCTTACACGACAATAAAGAGGTTCCGGTTCCTTACTTCGTTGCAAATGTATTCAATACCGCTGCACTTCTGGACAATCGGCTCACGAAGACGAGGCCTGTCAAAAATCCAAGATTTGGAAACATGAGATTTCTGCCGCCGTGCCTAGGCGAAAAAATATTTGTTCGGAAAGACCACTTTTCTGATCGTCACCTTTTGCGCGACGCAGAAACTTCTGAATGGTTTTGCGACGACTTCTTCCGCGAGGCCATCGAAGCAGTGACGCCAGGAACTTATGAGTTTCGCCAAGTAAACTTGGTCTAAGAACAACCCAAGCCCTATTCCTTTGACGCCAATTGCAAACGGGTCATCCTCCCGCTTCTTTCTGGTCAGAAATACCTCCGGGGGGTCAGGGGGGCTGGAAGCCCCCCTGCTCTTTTGCGGCGCCATTGGGTCAAGCCCAATGGCGGCGGGGGCAGGCAGCCCCCCCTGCTTTGCTCAGCTGCGCGCTTCGCGGATCAGACGCAGGATGTCCTGGGCGGCTTCCGGGATGTTGGTGCCGGGGCCGAAGATCGCCTTAACGCCCTTCGAGTACAGGAACTCGTAGTCCTGCTGCGGAATGACGCCGCCGCAGATCACGATGATGTCGCCTGCGCCTTCGGCTTTCAGCGCCTCGACCAGCTGCGGCGCGAGGGTTTTGTGGCCCGCGGCCTGGGACGAAATGCCGATCACATGCACGTCGTTGTCGATGCCGTCCTGGGCGGCCTCGGCCGGGGTCTGGAACAGCGGCCCCACGTCGACGTCGAAACCGATGTCGGCAAAGGCGGTCGCGATCACCTTGGCGCCGCGGTCGTGGCCGTCCTGGCCCATCTTGACCACCAGCAGGCGCGGGCGGCGGCCTTCTTCCTCGGCAAAGTCCTCGATCGATTTCTGGATCGCGGCAAAGCCCTCGTCGCCCTCGTACGCGGCGCCATAGACGCCGGCCAGGGTTTTGACTTCCGCGCGGTGGCGGCCGAATTCCTTTTCCATCGCCATGGAGATCTCTCCGACTGAGGCCCGCGCGCGGGCGGCTTCGACTGCGGCTTCCAGCAAGTTGCCCTCGCCCGATGCGGCGCGGCGGGTCAGTTCATCAAGGGCGGCCTGGCAGGCGGCCTCGTCGCGGGTCTCGCGCATCTTCTGCAGACGGGCGATCTGGGCGTCGCGCACCGCGTGGTTGTCGACATCCAGGATGTCGATCGGATCTTCCTTGTCCTTGCGGTACTTGTTGACCCCAACCACAACCTCGTCGCCGCGGTCGATCATCGCCTGGCGGCGGGCGGCGCTTTCTTCGATGCGCAGCTTGGGCATGCCGCTCTCGACGGCTTTGGTCATGCCGCCCATTTCCTCGACCTCTTCGATCAGCGCCCAGGCTTTTTCGACCAGTTCGTTGGTGAGGCTTTCGATGTAGTAGGAGCCGGCCAGCGGATCGACGACGTTGGTGACGCCGGTTTCCTCCTGCAGCACCAGCTGGGTGTTGCGGGCGATGCGAGCGGAGAAATCGGTGGGCAGCGCGATGGCTTCATCGAGCGCGTTGGTGTGCAGGGACTGGGTACCGCCGAGCACGGCAGACATCGCCTCATACGCCGTGCGGATCACGTTGTTGTAGGGATCCTGCTCCTGCAGCGACACACCGGAAGTCTGGCAGTGGGTGCGCAGCATCTTGGAGCGTTCGGACTTGGCGCCGAACTCTGTCATCACCCGGTGCCACAGGGTGCGGGCGGCGCGCAGCTTGGCAATTTCCATGAAGAAGTTCATGCCGATCGCAAAGAAGAACGACAGGCGCCCTGCGAATTTGTCCACGTCCATGCCGGCGTCCAAGGCGGCACGCACGTATTCGCGCCCGTCGGCGATGGTATAGGCCAGCTCCTGCACCAGGTTCGCGCCGGCCTCCTGCATGTGGTAGCCGGAGATCGAGATCGAATTGAACTTGGGCATCTCGTTCGAGGTGTACTCGATAATGTCCGAGATGATCCGCATCGAGGGTTTCGGCGGATAGATATAGGTATTGCGGACCATGAACTCCTTCAGGATGTCGTTCTGGATGGTGCCCGCAAGCAGGGATTTGTCGTGGCCCTGTTCCTCGCCTGCGACAATGAAGGAGGCCAGCACCGGGATCACCGCGCCGTTCATGGTCATAGAGACCGAGACCTTGTCCAGCGGGATGCCGTCGAACAGGATTTTCATGTCCTCGACAGAGTCGATGGCGACGCCTGCCTTGCCGACATCGCCGACCACGCGGGGGTGGTCGCTGTCATAGCCGCGGTGGGTGGCGAGGTCGAAGGCGACCGAGACGCCCTGCTGGCCCGCGGCCAGGTTGCGGCGGTAAAAGGCGTTGGATTCTTCCGCCGTGGAGAAGCCCGCATACTGGCGGATGGTCCAGGGGCGGCCTGCGTACATGGTGGCCTTCACCCCGCGGGTAAAGGGGCCGAAACCGGGGAGCGTGCCCATATGGGGCAGGTCCTTGGTGTCGTCTTCGGTGTAGAGCGGCTTAACCTCGATGCCTTCCAGCGTCTGCCAGTTGAGGTCGTCAACCGCCCGTCCGCGCAGCTCTTTCTCAGCCAGAGCCCGCCATTCGTCTTTGTTTGTCATCAGGTCTTCCTCTTGTCAGTGCGATACGGGGCGGGTTCGTGCCCGCCGCCAGTTTATCCGGGTCGTGAACCAGCGCAGCGAGGCCATCGGCGCCGCCTGCCAGCCACATCATGTCGTCGGCATAAGCCTCCCGCAGAATTGCGGCCTGCGTGTCGTCAAAGGGGCGCCAGCGGCCCGTGCCCTCCGGCAGTTTGGCCGCAACCGAGGACGGCACGCTGGCGCGCATGTCCTGCAGGCAGAGCGAGGCGTTGAGGCGCACCCGGGCGTGGGTGCGCGGCGCCGCCGCCCCGGTCAGGGCCTCCAGCTGCGTTTCCGGGCGGGAGCCGAAGGTTTCAAACGGCAGCACATGCAGGCGCGCCTCCGGCATGGCGGCGGCGATGTCGGTGATCACGTCGCGCCAGCTGCGCGGCGCCCGCACCAGCCGGTCCAGGCTGGCGGCATTGGGCACCCGGTGGCCGCGCGCCACCGCATAGGCCAGCGCCGAGGTCCAGTAGCTGTCCAGGCTGCGGATGCTGAGCGCCACATCGGTGACGGTGCGGCCAAAGGCCTGGGAGAAGCGCGCCATCCGCTCCCCCACACCGCTGTAGAGATCGCCGAGGCGCAGGTTGCCGCGGATGGTGCCGATCATGTTTTCTTCGCTGATCAGCAGCTGCTGCACGCCCTGCTCCTGGCATTTACCGAGCTGGATCTGCAGCCGCCCGCGGGCGCGCTGCGCCAGATTGCGGCCGGTGACGGGGGCCGGCCCCGGCTGGATGCCGTGGAACAGCCCGTTCCGGGTGCGGAAAGGCCCCCAGAAGCCAATACCCTGTTTCGCAAGCTCGTGCGCGTTCTGGCGCATGTATTCCTGGAACGACGTCGTTGCGCAGCGGTGCGCGCCGGTATGAAGGATCACTTTCATCGTGCTTCGGGACCTCTGATGGAGGGCCGCAGGCCGCAGCCCGGTCAAGGGGAATGGCACGATCATGGCCGGCAACCCCTCATTATCCCGTTAACGATGATGTTTTTTGTCCAACCTGCGGAATTCACAGTCGCATTTACCGGCTGCGCGCATATATTCAACACAACAGGAGAGATCATGAGAGCAATCCTAAGCGTTGTCATGGCAGGTTTTCTGCCGCTTGCGGCTGCCGCGGCGGACGGCAGCGCGCCCGATTTGATCCAGCCCGGGTATGATGTGGAACTGGAGGAATTCCAGTGGACGCACCGCCCGGTGGTGGTATTTGCCGACAGTCCCGAGGACCCGCGGTTCCATGAGCAGATGGAACGGCTGATGGACGGCATCGAGGCGCTGAAGACGCGCGATGTGGTGGTGCTGACCGATACCGATCCGGCCGCCAAGTCCGCCCTGCGCAAGAAGCTGCGGCCGCGCGGTTTCATGCTGGTGCTGGTGGGCAAGGACGGCGGCGTCAAGCTCAGGAAGCCGCATCCCTGGACGGTACGCGAGCTGTCCCGCACCATCGACAAGTTCCCGGAACGCCTGCGCGAAGTGGAAGAGCGGCGCGGCGGGTGAGCCCGCCCGGCGGTCGCGGTCAGCCGTTGCCGCGGACGTAGATCAGCGCCATCGCCTGCTTGTCCAAAACCACCATCGCGCCGGTTTCCGGCACGAAGACCAGATTGGACGCGGGGTTGCGGATCGCCTGATAATAGACGGATTTGACCAGATCCGACATGCAGCTGACGCCCGCCAGCCCCGAATTCAGCACCCCCAGCCCCTGCGGCAGGTCGCGGGACATGATGTCTTCCGTCACTGCGTTGGGGGATTTGCCGGACACCGCAAACATCACCGGTTTGCCGGCCTCCAGCATCTTCATGCCGGTGTTGAGAGACCGCGCGCGGTCCACCAGCGAGGTGATGCGCGGGTTTTCCGCGGTGTGGAACACGGCGGCGGTGCAGCTCATCGAGGATTGGAAAAAGAACGTCTCCCCCAGTTCCACCCAGGTGGAAAGCTGGGCGCGCAGCGCCTCTTCCTTGTCGAGCGCGCAGGCAGACAGCAGCGCCAGGGCGGTCAAAAGACAGGTCAGGAGACGGATCATGCGGCACCTTGAGGTCGTCAAACAGCCTCAGTGTCGCAGAATATTCTGAAGATTCGGTGCATGGCACCGGACCCTGCGGGGCAGGCACGGCGGCGGGGGCGGGAAAACCCGCCTGCCCGTCTGCATATGTGCCTGCCCCAAGGTGCATTATTCGAATTCCATGATCACGTCGTCGACCGCCAGGCTGTCGCCGGCGCCCGCGTTGATCTTGGAGACCACGCCCTTCTTCTCGGCGCGCAGGATGTTTTCCATCTTCATCGCCTCGACGGTGCAAAGCGCCTGGCCCTCCTGGACCTCCTGCCCCACTTCGACGTCCACCTTCACGATCAGGCCGGGCATCGGGCAGAGCAGCATCTTGGAGGTGTCCGGCGGCAGTTTTTCCGGCATCAGCTGCGCCAGTTCCGCCTGCCGCGGGGTGCGCACATGGACCTTGAGGTCGGCACCGCGGGCGCGGATGCGGAAGCCCTGGGTGACCTTGCCGGTCTTCAGCACCAGGGTTTCGCCGTTCACGTCCAGCGTGGCCAGCTGGTCGCCCGGGGTCCAATCGGAGGCCACCCGCAGTTCGCTGCCGTCGTCGAATTTGACGGTGGCGCCTTCGCGGTCGGCGTCGATCACCACATTGAAGGACTGGCCCTGCAGGGAGACAACCCAATCGGTGCCCACCTTGCGCTCGTGGTTGTCCATCCGGCCCGAGACGCGGGTGCGGCGGATTTCGGCAACCCTGTGCATCGCGGCGCAGGAGGCCGCGATCTTGCGCAGGTCGGCCTCGGGCAGTTCCACGCCTTCAAAACCGTCCGGGTATTCCTCGGCGATGAAGGCGGTGGTCATGTCGCCGGAGACGAATTTCGGATGGTCCATCACCGCCGCCACAAACGGCAGGTTGTGGCCGATGCCCTCAACCTCGAAGCTGTCCAGCGCCACGCGCATCGCCTCGATCGCCTCGCCGCGGGTCGGCGCCCAGGTGCAAAGCTTGGCGATCATCGGGTCGTAGTACATCGAGATCTCGCCGCCCTCATAGACGCCGGTGTCATTGCGTACGGCCGATGCGCCGGTGGGCGCGTCGCCATGCCAGGTGCCATTCTCAGCCATCGGGCCGGCGGCGACCTCTGCCGGCGGGCGGTAGCGGGTCAGGCGGCCGATGGAGGGCAGGAAGTTGCGGTACGGGTCTTCGGCGTAAAGACGGTTTTCAATAGCCCAGCCGGTGAGTTTCACATCTTCCTGGCGCAGCGGCAGCTCGCCGCCATCTGCGACGCGGATCATCTGTTCGACCAGGTCGACGCCGGTGATCAGCTCGGTGACCGGGTGCTCCACCTGCAGGCGGGTGTTCATTTCCAGGAAGTAGAAGTTCTTGTCGCCGTCGACGATGAATTCCACGGTGCCCGCGGAGGAATAGCCCACGGCTTTGGCCAGAGCGACAGCCTGCTCGCCCATGGCCTTGCGGGTTTCCTCGTCCAGGAAGGGCGACGGGGCCTCTTCCACGACTTTCTGGTTGCGGCGCTGGATCGAGCATTCGCGCTCGCCCAGGTAGATGCCGTTGCCGTGCTTGTCACACAGCACCTGGATTTCGATGTGGCGCGGCTGGGTGACGAATTTCTCGATGAAGATCCGGTCGTCGCCAAAGGAGTTTGCGGCCTCGTTCTTGGAGGACTGGAAGCCTTCGCGGGCTTCCTCATCGTTCCAGGCGATCCGCATGCCCTTGCCGCCGCCGCCGGCAGAGGCCTTGATCATCACCGGGTAGCCGATCTGGTTGGAGATGCGCACGGCTTCCTCGGCGTCCTCGATCAGCCCCATGTAGCCCGGCACGGTGGAGACACCAGCCTCCTGGGCGATCTTCTTGGAGGTGATCTTGTCACCCATCGCCTCAATCGCGCCTTTCGGGGGGCCGACAAAGGCGACGCCCTCGGCCTCGAGCGCCTCGGCGAATTTGGAGTTTTCCGACAGGAAGCCGTAGCCCGGATGCACGGCTTGCGCGCCGGTCTGGCGGATTGCCTCCATCACCTTGTCGATGACGATATAAGACTGGTTGGCAGGCGGCGGACCAATGTGGACGGCCTCATCCGCCATTTGCACATGCAGGGCCTGCTTGTCGGCGTCAGAGTAGATGGCAACGGTTTTGATACCCATCTTGCGCGCGGTTTTAATCACGCGGCAGGCGATCTCGCCGCGGTTGGCGATCAGGATCTTATCAAACATAGGCGGTCCCTTTGTATTCTGGCCCTTGGCCCTTGGCATTCCGGAATGCAAAACGCCGCGCCCGGGGCTGGCCCAGGCACGGCGTTTGCGCGATGTCAGAAGCAGCCCGCGAGGGGCGGCTGTTCAGATGTGCAGAGGCGGCGGCCTCAGCACTTGCGGGGGTTTTGCTCGCAATAGACGAGGTTTGCGGCCACGCCGACGGCTGCGCCGGTAACCAGGTTGGCGTCGAGGATCGCGGCGCCAAGCGCGCCGGCGCCGCCGCCGTAAACGATGCGTTCGCCAGTGGTGTCGCCGCAGGCCGCAACGAGGCCGCAAAGCGAGAGCGCCGCGATGAGAGATTTTGCCCGCATGTCCAGTTTCCTTCTTCCGGGGACGTCAGTGTCCCTGCGGAATGTGCAGGCTTGGCGCGGCAGGGCAACGGCACAGTTTGCGAGGCGAAAAGTTGGGCGGAGGCTTGCCGCATCGGGGGGGATAAGCGGCAAGCTTCCGCCAGTGCCTGAAGGGGATAAAAGACGGGCAGGCCGCGGATGGGGTCGCGTACCTGCCCGTTCAGGCGAAGGGGCCGGAACAGATGCTCGGCACTGCAGCGTGGCTGCGCTGCTTGACCTACGATGCACGCCCCCGGCGCCGCTGTAAGCCCCTGAACTGCAAGGCGGTTGTTTTGGGCAGATTCCTGCTGAATCGCGCGGGGCATGTGCAAATTCACGCCGACATACCGCGGCAGCCGTCCGCAGCTGGCGCGGCTGCGCTGCGGCGCTGTCACAGATCCGTTATGAAGCCGGTGCGGAGCCGCGCCAGCCCTGGCTCCCCAGCGGCCCCCGCGTGAGCGGCAGGCGGATTGCAGCGGCAGGTTTTGCTGCACCGCCAAAGGCTTGACTGCCTCTGTCACAACTGCGGGACAGGGCCGTGAGTTTTGGTCACATTTCCCGGCGCCGGAGATCACGGCGGCTCCCCTTGATGTCATTTCCCCCTGTTTGCGGTCCGTGAAAGCGTGGCCGCACACCACTGAAGGAGGAGGGATAACCCCATGAACAAGGTGCAAACGGGGCGCTTTGCCCTGGCTGCCGCAGCGCTTGCCGGCAGTGCCGGGCTGGCGCAGGCAGACACGCAGTCCGAGCTGCAGGACCTGCGCAACCGCGTCGCGGCCCTGGAGGCTGAAAACCAGCAAGTGACCGGCGCCCCCGGCGATTTCCGGCTGGGCAATACCGCGGTCGACATCTACGGCTACGTCAAGGCCGATTTCTATTACGACTTCGATTTCACCCAGGGCGACACCGCCTTTGTCAACAACATCGGCGAGCCGGTGAATGCCACCGACGGCGAGTTCGGCGCCACCGTGCGCCAGTCGCGCCTGGGCATCCGCACCACCACCGAAACCGGCATCGGCACCCTGAAGGGCCAGCTGGAGTTTGACCTGTTCGCCTCCGGCGGCACTTCCGAGCTGCGGCTGCGCCATGCCAATGTGCAGATTGGCGACAACTGGCTGGTCGGCCAGTACTGGACCAACTTCATGCCGCTGGGCGAATACCCCACCAGCGTCGAGTTCAACGGCCCTGTCGGCATCGCCTTTGCCAGGGTGCCGCAGATCCGCTACAGCAACAGCTTTGGCGACGGCTTCGACTACAGCCTGTCGCTGGAGGAAAACACTGCTGCCTCCAGCGATCCGGTGGCCACCGCGGCCTTCCAGTACAGCAATGATCTGTTCACCGCGCGGATTGCGGGCCTGGCGGGCACCGTCGAAAGCGGCGGCGTGGAGGTCGATCAGACCGGTGTGACACTGTCGGGCTCGATCCGCCCCTGGGACGGCGGGCTGTTCCAGGCCACCTATGTTGACGGCGAGGCGCTGGGGCCGCTGCTGATCGGTCTTGGCGATGCGGTGGTCGGCGGCCAGGCCAACGATGTGGAAGGCTACACGCTCGAATTCCGCCAGGACATCGGCGAGAAGTGGAATGTCGGCATCGGTTACGGACGCGAGGATTACGATCTGCCGACCTCGACCGGCACGCTGTCCTTTACCGAGCTGGAGACCATTCACGTGAATGCCTTCTTCAGCCCGACTGACAATCTGACGCTGAGCGCCGAATACATCTTTGGCGAACGCAACGACACGATCTCCGGCAATACGTTTGACGGCGACCGTGTGCAGCTGGCGGTGCAGCTGAACTTCTGACGCGGCACCGGTCAGGCGGCGCCCCGGACGCAGCAGCAGGCATCGCGGAGCAATCCGCGGTGCCATTTGCGTGTTATGAATCCGGGGCCGCGCCATCACTCGAACGCGTCCGGGAAAGAGGCGCGCGCAACGGCCTCATTGATGACCAGCAGCGCCTCGTAGCTTTCAGGATCAAAGGGATCTTCGGCCGGGATCACCTCGCGGCCGAACAGCCAGCTGAGGCGGCCTGCGTCCAGGTTGCCGCGCTCAAACGGCTGGTCGCCGAACTGCTCCCACAGCGCCTGCATAAAGACCGTATCGACACGTTTGTCGACATTCTTGCGGTCGCGGAAGCGCTCGCGCCGGATCAGCGGCGTTGCCCCTTTGGGGTTGGGGCGGCGGATGGTGAATTGGAAATCGGTACCGGGCATACGGCCCGGGAACCCGCGGTGTTTCAGCATTTGGGTGCCTCCTGTCCGGCACCCTGCGGGCGGGAAAGGGCCGGCCGCAGGGCCGGACCCTTATGGTCGTTACTTGAGCTTGCCGGTGAATTCCGGCTCTTGCGAGATCGGCTCGGGCTCGACCACGACGAATTCTTCTTCCTGCTGGGCGCAGGCTGCAACGGCGGCCAGCAGGCCGGCCATGGCGATAAGCTTGATGCTCTTGGACATTGCTGTCTCCTGATAAAATTTGCGAAACCTGCGGGGGGCTCGCCGCCCGCGTGCCTCAACCTCAATGTGAAGGCAGCCTTCTGGCTGCCCGCGCCAAGGATAGCGGGGTTTGCAGCGGTGTCACATGCGAATCGCGGCAAATGACAGCGTTGTGGCTGCAATGCCGCAAGAATCCGCCGGTCTGAACTGTGCGCCGCAAGATATTGTGGAAACATCAGAAAGCCTCCCACATGCAGCCCGCGCCCTGAGGGCGGTAGGCCTCGAAAAACTGGGTGGCGGCAGGGTCCTGCGCACCAAAGGGCAGCAACCGGTCCGACAGCGAAATCACCACCCGGGCGGCGCTGACCCCGTGTTCGGCCAGATAAGGCAGCGCCAGGGTTTCGCAGAGATGGTCCATGTCTGGCGCCGCCGCCTCATAGCTGACGCTGCCGGTGCCGCGGGCGATCTGCGGCGCCACAAAGCGGAACCGCGCCCAGGTCTCACCAGCAAGTCCGGGGGTCTCGTCCAGGAGCACCTCTGCCAGCGTCACGGACTGGCCCGAAGGGACCGCCACCGCATCCGCTGCCGCAGCAGAGAGGGCACAGAAGCAAAATGGGAGTGCCGCCAGAAATCCGCAGCCCCGGCCCCCGGTTTCCCGGGCTCCTCCGGCCGGGGCTGCAGGCGCAGCACAAGAAGCGCGCGCTATCTGATTTCGGCTGACGCGGATCATGAGACTGATTCGCTCCCCATGTCAATTTTTGCCGCAATTTTGTGCGGATTCTTCGCTTTCGAACCGAATTCGGGGCACGGTCTGCCCTTGCGCCGCCAGGCATGGCGCAGCCAGCGGGCCTGGTTGCCGGGGTGGTCAAGCACCTCCGCTATCAGCCCAGCGGCATTGGCGGGCACCCGGCCGGCCACCTGCCCGCCTGCCCGGACCCGAAGCCCCTGCCCCGCGGCGGTGATCTCCACCACTGGCGAGAAGCCGCGCAACGACTGCAGTTTGCGCCACATGTCCTGGCGGATCTGATGCGCCAGCCGCAGGGGATCAGCGGCGGGCAGCACCATCTCCGCCGCGACGTCGAAACGTGCAGGCAGGCGGCGCGACAGCGTCAGGGCGCTGTCCGTGCGGGTGATATGCCAGGAGGTGCGGGACAAGACCGAAGCGCCCTCTTCTTTCTGGTGAAAAATACTCTCGGGGGTGCGGGGGCAGACAGCCCCCGCTGAAACATCCGCGTTACAGCGGAATGTTGTCGTGCTTTTTCCAAGGGTTTTTCAGCTGCTTGCCCCGCAGGGAGGCAAAGGCGCGGCTGACCCGGCGGCGGGTGGACTGGGGCATGATCACCTCGTCGATGAAGCCGCGTTCCGCCGCCACAAACGGGTTGGCGAAACGGTCTTCATACTCCGCGGTTTTCTGGGCGATCTTTTCGGGATCGTTCAGATCGGCGCGGTGGATGATCTCGGTGGCGCCCTTGGCGCCCATCACCGCGATCTCGGCGGTGGGCCAGGCATAGTTGAAGTCGCCGCGCAGGTGCTTGGAGGCCATCACGTCATAGGCGCCGCCATAGGCCTTGCGGGTGATCACGGTGACCTTGGGCACGGTGGCTTCGCCATAGGCGAACAGCAGCTTGGCACCGTGTTTGATAACACCGCCGTATTCCTGGGAGGTGCCCGGCAGGAAGCCCGGCACGTCGACGAAGGTCAGGATCGGGATCTCAAAGCAGTCGCAGAAACGCACGAAACGGGCGGCCTTGCGGCTGGAGTCGATGTCGAGGCAGCCCGCCAGCATCATCGGCTGGTTGGCAACGACGCCCACGGTCTGGCCTTCGAGGCGGATGAAGCCGGTGATGATGTTCTTGGCGAAATCCTCCTGGATCTCGTAGAAGTCGCCCTCGTCCGCCACCTTGGTGATCAGCTCCTTCATGTCGTAGGGGCTGTTGGGGTTTTCCGGGATCAGCGTGTCGAGGCTGCTCTCGATGCGGCCGGGCTCGTCAAAGAACGGGCGCACCGGGGGTTTTTCGCGGTTATTGAGGGGCAGGAAGTCGACAAGGCGGCGGACTTCGGCCAGCGCCTCCACATCGTTTTCAAAGGCGCCGTCGGCCACGGAGGATTTACGGGTGTGGGTGGAGGCACCGCCCAGCTCTTCAGCCGTCACCACCTCGTTGGTCACGGTTTTCACCACGTCCGGGCCGGTCACGAACATGTAGGAGGTGTCCTTAACCATGAAGATGAAGTCGGTCATCGCCGGGCTGTAGACCGCGCCGCCCGCGCAGGGGCCCATGATGACAGAGATCTGCGGGATCACGCCGGACGCCATGATGTTGCGCTGGAAAATCTCGGCGTAGCCGGCCAGCGCGTCGACGCCTTCCTGGATCCGAGCACCGCCGGAGTCGTTGATGCCAATGACCGGTGCGCCGTTTTGCACCGCCATATCCATGATCTTGCAGATCTTCTGGGCGTGGGTGGCAGAGACCGAGCCGCCCAGCACGGTGAAGTCCTGGGAGAAGACATAGACCTGGCGGCCGTTGATGGTGCCCCAGCCGGTGACAACACCGTCGCCCGCCGGCTTGTTGTCCTCCATGCCGAAATCGGTGCAGCGGTGGGCGATGAACATGTCGAACTCTTCAAAGCTGCCCTCGTCCAGCAGAAGTTCGATCCGTTCGCGGGCTGTCAGCTTGCCGCGCCCATGCTGTGCGTCGATGCGGCGCTGGCCGCCGCCCAGCCGCGCGTCCTGGCGGCGGTCTTCCAGCTCGGAAAGGATGTCTTTCATGGCACATGTCCCCTGTAGATTTCACCGCGAACATATATTGCGCTACAGCGAAGCCAAAGGACATTTTCGCAAATTTGCAAATCGTTTGCATATGAGGTTGGCAAAGTTGAAAATCAGCAAACCCAGGAAGCCGCAACCGCCGTCCAGCACCGCACATAGAGGTCTCCCGGAATGTGCGATAGACAAGGGCGGCGGGCTGCTCTAAGGCAGATGGTATGTCCACATATGATGCCCCGGCCTCTGGCCAGCGGACGCCCCCGCGCATTTTCACTCTGATCCTGCTGGCAGGGCTGTCGGCGCTTGGCATGAACCTGCATCTGCCGTCGCTGGCGGGGATGGCAGAGTATTATGCGGTTGATTACCGGGTGATGCAGCTGTCGGTGGCGCTGTATCTGGCGGGCAATGCGGTGGTGCAGATCTTTGTCGGCCCGATTTCCGACCAGATGGGGCGGCGGCCGGTGATCCTGGCCAGCATCGCGCTGTTCCTGCTGGCGACGCTCGGCTGCATTTACGCACCGACAGCGGAAATTTTCCTGATGTTCCGGGTGGCGCAGACGGTGGTGGCGGGCACCATGGTGCTGAGCCGCGCCGCGGTGCGCGACATGTATGACACCGGCAAGGCCGCCAGCATGATCGGTTATGTGACCATGGGCATGGCGGTGGTGCCGATGATCGGCCCGGCCATCGGCGGCGTGCTGGATCAGTGGCTGGGCTGGCAGGCCAATTTCTGGCTGCTGTTCCTGGTGGGCGCCGCCACCTTGGCCATCACCTACAGCGATTTTGGCGAAACCGCCCGCAAGAGCGGCAAGACCCTGATGGCCCAGTTCCGCGAATATCCGGAGCTGCTGCGCTCGCCGCGGTTCTGGGGCTATTCGCTGGCCTCCGGCCTCGCCTCCGGGTCGTTCTTTGCCTATCTCGGCGGCGCGCCTTTTGTCGGCACCGAGATCTATGGCCTGAGCACAGCAGAGCTGGGGGTTTATTTCTCTGCCCCCGCAGTCGGGTATTTCGCAGGAAATTTCCTGTCGGGGCGGTATTCCACCCGGATCGGCATCAACCGGATGGTGCTGTGGGGCTGCGCCATCAATGGCGGCGGGGTGCTGCTGTCACTGCTGATTGCGCTGGCGGGCGCTGACACGGTCTACAGCTTCTTTGGCCTCATGTGTTTTGTCGGGGTCGGCAACGGCATGGCAATCCCCAATGCCACCGCCGGTGCGATCTCGGTGCGGCCGCATCTGGCGGGCACCGCCTCTGGCCTTAGCGGTGCCATCATGATCGGCGCGGGCGCGGCGCTCAGCGCCTTTGCGGGGATGCTGCTGGTACCCGGTTCCACCGCGGTGCCGCTGCTGGCGATCATGTTCGGCACCGGGGTTTGCGGATTGATTGCAATCCTGCTGGTGGTGCTGCGGGAGCGGCAGATCGGCGCATAGGTGCTGCCGCGGGCTTGCAGGTGCAAGTTTGCATTTATACCATTCGCAAGAACCGGATTTGCAAAGGCATCCCTCCATGGCCACCCAGAAGTTATATGCAGGCGCCAAGCTGCGCGAGATGCGGCAGCGGCTGGAGCTGACGCAGAAGGATTTCGCTGCCAAGCTGGGCGTCTCCCTGCCCTATCTGAACCAGATGGAGAACAACAACCGCCCGGTGTCGACCACTGTGGTGCTGGCGCTGGCGCAGGAGTTCGGCATGGATGTGACCGAACTGTCAGCTGGGGACAGCGAGCGGCTGGTCAGCGACATGCGCGAGGCGATGGCAGACCCGGTGTTTGCCGATGATGCACCGCCCTTGGCGGACCTGCGGCTGACGGCGTCGAATGCGCCTGCGCTGGCGCGGGCCTTTCTGGCGCTGCACCGGGCTTACCGGCAGACCCATGAGCGGCTGGCCTCATTGGATGAGGCGCTGGGGCGGGAGGATGCGCGTATTCAGGCCAGCCCCTGGGAAGAGGTACGCGATTTCTTCCACTATTGCGACAACTACATTGACGCGGTGGACCACGCGGCGGAGCGGTTCGCAGCCACAAGCGACATCCGCGCCGCGGCTGTTGCCGAGCTGGAGCGCGGCGGCATCACCGTGCGCCAGACCGAGATGGAGGGGCTGCGCCACTATGATGCGGAGGCGCAGGTGCTGCATTTGTCAAATCGCTCCGCCCGGCAGACGCAGCTCTTTCAGATGCTGCTGCAGGTGGCGCTTTTGCGGCAGAACACTTTGCTGGAAGCCACCCTCGATTTTGCAAAATTCCAGAGCGAGGAAGCCCGCGCTATCGCCAAGATCGGCCTCGCCAATTACTTCGCGGGCGCGGCGCTGATGCCTTACGGGCGGTTCCTGGAGGCGGCGCAGGCCTGCCGCCATGATCTGGAGCTGCTGGCGATCCGCTTTGGCGCCTCGATCGAACAGATCGCGCACCGGCTGTCCACCATGCAGCGGCCCGGCGCCAAGGGGGTGCCATTCTTCTTTGTAAGGGTGGATCAGGCGGGCACCATCACCAAGCGGCATTCGGCGACGCGGCTGCAGTTTGCCCGGTTTGGCGGCGCCTGCCCCCTGTGGAACGTGCATAGAGCGTTCGAGACCCCAGGCCGCTTCCTGCGCCAGCTGGCGGAAACACCGGACGGGGTGCGCTATATCTCGCTGGCCCGCGACGTGTCGAAACCGGGCGGGTCGTTCGGCGCGCCGGTGCGGCGCTATGCGATTGCGCTGGGGTGCGAGGTGCGCCATGCGGATGCGCTGGTCTATGCGGACGGAATGGATGTGAGCAGCGGCGCCGCCTATGAGCCAATCGGCATCTCCTGCCGGATCTGCGAGCGGAAGGACTGCCACCAGCGCTCGGTGCCGCCGCTGGAGCGGCGGCTGACCATCAACACCGACCAGCGCGGGGTTCTGCCCTATGAGGTGAGCTGAGGCTCTGCACCGCCAATTTCAAGAACAAGGACAGGGCAATGCCGCCACCTTTCAGAAACCGCCTGATCCTTCACGCCGGGATGCACAAGACCGGCAGCACCTCCATTCAGGCTGCGCTCACCAACGGTGGATCGGAGGGCGCCCATACCATGCGGCTTGGCCGCCCAAACCACTCGGCCCCCTGCAGAATTCTGTTTCAAGATCAGCCTGAACAGCATTTCGCCTTCAGGCACCGCGGACTGAGCGCAGCCGATCTGGCCGGGAAACGCGAGGAACTGGAAAAGCGGGTCAGGCGTCAATTGCGCAACCGGCCGGAGGAGACCTTTATCCTGTCAGCAGAGTGGTTCTCAATTGCGGGTGAAGCGGCGCTGGCCCGGGTGCGGGACCGGTTCTGCCCGCATTTCCGGGAAACGGCGGTCTTTGCCTATGTGCGCCCGCCTGCAAGTTTTCTGCGAAGCTCGCTGCAGCAAACCATCAAGACAGGCGCAGACAGTTTCCAGCTCCTGTGGCCCGATTACCGGAAACGTTTTGAGCCGCTAGACCGCGTTTTCGGGCGGGAAAACGTCAGGCTGCGCATTTTTGCGCCCGAGGATTTCACCGGAGGAGACGTGGTTCAGGATTTCACCGAATGGGCAGGCATCGCACCAGCCGCGGGGGCCGGGCAAATCCGCAACTCCAGCATGACCGCCACGGCTTTGGCTCTCATTTCCTGCTACCGCCGGAACAGCAACGCCCGGTTCGGCACCCCTGCCCTTGCGCGAAGGGACCGGTTGATCGTCGATACGCTTATGGAGCTGCCCGGCCCGCGGTTTGAACTGTGTCCGGATCTGGTCAATGGCGCTATCTCAGCGAATGCTGAGGATCTTGCGTGGATAGAAAAGCGGATTGGCCAGAGGCTGCCTGCACCGCCGCAGCTGACGCGGCCTGCAGGCGATACCTTCCGGATCGGCAGCGACGCGGATCTGAAACTGGCGGCCGCTGCCTTTGCCCCCGTGCTGGAGGGCGGAACGCCGGAACAGCAGGCAGAAGACCCCGAACTGGCTGACAGGGCCGCATGGGAAAAACTCAAGATGTTTATCGCGGGCCTGCCGGAACCAGAAGGCGGCTAGCAACTGTATTTCTCAGGTGGCCTGAGGGGACCATTTCTGACGCGCTTTGGCGCGTGCGTTTGCGATTGCAACCAGCTTTTGCGCGACCGCAGGGATGATGATTTTTTGCGGTTTTCGAGCGGATCGAAGGCGTTCTGCAAAGGTTTTGAGAACTGGATTGTGAAGGATGGCGGCGAGGGCAGCCTGGAACATGACGTGCCGCAGCAACCGCCGTCCACCCTTAATTGCGCGTTTTCCCCGCATCGCGCCGCTGTCATGTGCAACAGGGCCAGACCGGCCAGAGCTGAGGCCTGTCCTCCTGGCAGTTGGCCGAGTTCGGGCATTTCTGCGATCAGCATGGACCTAGCGACAGGCCCGATCCCGGGGCCGGATCACGGTAATTCAGCTGCCTCATGCGGATCCTCATTGGCGGCGATGGCGGTTTCGATCTGAATCTCCAAAACCGTGATCCTACGATCCAGCAGAGCCTTTAGTTCAGCGTCCGTCTCTGCAAATATTTCCGCCAATCCCGGTTTCCGGCGCGCCTCGCGGCATTGTCAAACCGGCAAGGCCGGAATGCCATTTGCGCGTATTTGGCTATCACTGCCGATGGCCGCGCGGGAGACACTGAATGCCGGGTCAGTCCCGGCTGATATTTATGCCAATGATCCGTTCCGGTGTTATCGTGTTCATACTGTTCGGGCATTCCTTCGGACCAATGGCAGCCATGCCCTCACTCCTTTTGATCCGTGGTCCGATGCGGCCACATTCAACTGTTCGGGACGTTGGAGAGCGGTGGTGCTGGCTTGCTTGGAAAATTGGTCAATTCCACACCATAGACCGCCCCGTCAGCAACCTCGGCCAAAGCGGCTGACGGCGGCAGCATAGCAAACCGGAGGTACAGAAGGGTCAGGATTGCCCAGGCTCCGCGAACCTGGGCAGCCGCCTCAGCCGCGCAGACGCTCCAAAAGGCGGGTCATCAGGGCCCGTTCTTCTTTGGCCGCCGCCTGCTGCGGCTGAGGCGGCCGGGCTGCCGGGACCGGCTGCCATTGACGTGCCCGGACCGGCGCGGGCGGCTGCTCCTGATCAGGGAGTGGCGCCGGGCTTTCGGCCCGGACAATATTGCGGACCGCAGCAAGCATGTCAGCATCGGAAGTGTCGTCAGGCACCCCCTCGATTTCCTGCCAGCGCCCGGGCTGATAGGCCGGCTGATAGGTCTGTCCCATACGGCTGCTCCTTCACGTAACATGCCGGCCTCACGCCGGGCTTGGGCTGCAGTCTGAATATAGGGCAACCGGCCATATTATTGCCGGATTTGCCTTAAATTAACCGCAGTTGCCTTGGTTTGGCAGCCAGGCTTGAACATTGCGCACACCGTCCGGCGTTTGTTGCCGTTTCGGGATCAATTGCGCCGCGGCGACTCGCCCTACGGCCCAGCCGCCTCCGGCTCGGTCCGCGCTCCGGACGCAAGAAAGGGGACGCCCCAGGGCGCCCCCCTTCTTCTCGTGGTCCTTGCTGGCGTCACGCCTTGGACAGGATGCCCCAGATTTCGTCCTTCAGCGCCGCGCGCTGCTTGCGCAGACTGGTTTCCGCCTCGGCGCTGACCGGCTCCACATTGGTTTCTGCGCGGTGCACCGCACGGTTCACCTCGTGATAGGTATCCGCCAGCTTGGCGAAATGGGCATCAGACTGTTTCAGCTGGCTCATCAGCGCCGCTTTTTCCGGGAATTCCTCGGCCAGTTCATGGGGAGTATTGGACACCTGCTCGCTCCTTCTACCTAGGGTCGCTTGCAGATTATTGCCTGCCCTGCCCGGCCACTTTGACGCGGATCAAAAGATGCCTTCGGCGGGCGGAATTTCGATGAAATTCCGGCAGTAAAAAGCCGCCCGCACAAAGGGGAGGTGGCGGGCGGCTTGCTGGCAGCGCAACAGGATCAGCGCTGCGCTTCGCGCCAGTTCGGGTTGAACCACGGCTCTGCGTTGGAGGACGGCAGGCGGCGGCCCAGGATGTGGTCGGAGGCCTTCTCGCCGGTCATGATCGAGGGGCCGTTGAGGTTGCCGTTGGTGATCCGCGGGAAGATCGAGCTGTCGGCAACGCGCAATCCGTCAACGCCGATGACGCGGCATTCCGGATCAACCACCGACATTGGATCATCCGCCGCGCCCATCTTGCATGTGCCGCAGGGGTGATAGGCGCTTTCCACATGCTCGCGCAGGAAGCCGTCGATCTCGTCGTCGGTCTGCAGATCGGTGCCGGGCTGGATCTCGTGCTTGAGGAACGGTTTCATCGCGTCCTGGGCAAAGATCTCGCGCGTCAGGCGCACGCATTTGCGGAAGTCGATCCAGTCCTGTTCGGTCGACATGTAGTTGAACAGGATCTTCGGCGCGTCCTTGGGGTCGCTGGAGGCCAGCGTGACCTCGCCTCGCGAAGGCGAGCGCATCGGGCCGACGTGGGCCTGGAAGCCGTGGCCCTCTGCCGCCGCCTGGCCGTCGTAGCGGACGGCGATGGGCAGGAAGTGGTACTGGATGTCCGGGTAGTCCACCCCCTTGTCGGAGCGGATGAAAGCGGCGCTTTCGAACTGGTTGGAGGCGCCCAGTCCGGTTTTGGTGAACAGCCATTGCGCCCCGACCAGACCCTTGCCTAACAGGTTCCAGTATTTGAACAGGGTGATCGGCTGCTTGCAGGCGAACTGGAAGTAGAATTCCAGGTGGTCCTGCAGGTTCTGGCCGACGCCGGGGCGGTCGGCGACCACGTCAATGCCGTGCTCGGCCAGGTGTTTGGCCGGGCCGATGCCCGAAAGCATCAGCATTTTGGGGGAGTTCAGCGAGGAGGCGGCCAGGATCACCTCGGCATTGGCGCGGATCACCTCGACCTTGCCGCCGCGTTCGATTTCGACACCGACGGCGCGGCCGTCCTCGATCACCACCTTGCGGGCAAGGGCGCGGATCATGTCGCAATTGTCGCGCTTCAGCGCCGGGCGCAGATAGGCATTGGCGGCAGACCAGCGGCGGCCCTTGTAGACCGTCATCTCCATCGGGCCGAAGCCTTCCTGCTGCTCGCCGTTGTAGTCGGAGGTGACCGGGTAGCCCGCCTGACTGCCTGCCTTGACGAAGGCATCGTGCAGCGGGTTGTCGCGGGGGCCGCGGGTCACATGCAGGGGGCCATCCTTGCCGCGCCAGTCCGGGTCGCCGCCGTGGCCGCGGCCGTTCCAGGTTTCCATGCGTTTGAAATAGGGCAGCACGTCGGCATAGGACCAGCCGGCAGCACCCGACTCGGCCCAGTGGTTGTAATCGCCCGCGTGGCCGCGCACGTAAACCATGCCGTTGATCGAGGAGGAGCCGCCGATCACCTTGCCGCGCGGGCAGACCAGCTCGCGGCCGCCCAGATGCGGCTCGGGCTGGGATTTATAGCCCCAGTCGTAAAGCGGCATGTTCATCGGGTAGCTGAGCGCCCCCGGCATCTGGATCAGCGGGCCGGCATCGGTGCCGCCGTGTTCGATAATCAGAACCTTCTTGCCCGCTTCCGACAGCCGGTAAGCCATGGCACAGCCGGCCGAACCGGCACCGACAATCACATAATCCGCATTCATCGCGTCTCTCCATTGCTGAGACCGGGTGCTGCCTCGCCTGCCCGGCTCTGCCTTGCTTTGCCTTGATGCTGCCCGCCGCGGCGGGCAGCACCTGATGTCACGCCCCGCTCCCCTGCCCTGATTGCCCTTTTGGGCAACGGGGCGGGCAGGCGGGAGTTGCCCAAAAGGGCAATCAGAACGCTGCTTCGACGTCGCCCATGCGCACGTAGACCGACTTCACCTGGCTGAAGTGCTTGATCGCCTCTTTCGAGTTCTCGCGGCCAACACCCGAAGCCTTGACGCCGCCAAACGGCGCCTCGACCGGCGCGTCGTTGTAGGAGTTGATGAAACAGCTGCCGGCCTCCAGCTGGCCGATCACCCGGTGCGCGCGGGTGAAGTCGCTGGTGAAGACGCCGGCCGAGAGGCCGAACTCGGTGTCATTGGCACGGGCGATCACTTCTTCCTCGGTGTCGAAATCCAGCACCGACATGACGGGGCCGAAGATTTCTTCACGGGCGATGGTCATATCGTCGGTCACATCGGCAAAGACGGTGGGCTGGATGTAGTAGCCGTCCATGTCCGCACGCGCGCCGCCGCAGACAACGCGGGCGCCTTCGGCTTTGCCCTTTTCGATGTAGCCCAGCACGATGTTCATCTGGTTTTCAGTGACCATAGGGCCAAAGCTGGTGGCCTCATCCATCGGGTCGCCAATGACGGCGTTGCCGGTGCGTTCTGCCAGGCGGGCCAGGAATTTCTCCTTGATGCCCTTCTGCACAAACACGCGGGTGCCGTTGGAGCAGACCTGGCCGGAGGAGTAGAAGTTGCCGTTGATGGCGCCGCCGACGGCGTTTTCCACATCGGCGTCGTCAAAGATGATTAGCGGCGACTTGCCGCCCAGCTCCATGGTGACGTGTTTCATGCCTGCGGCGGCAGCGGCATAGACCTTTTTGCCGGTCGGCACCGAGCCGGTCAGCGAGACCTTGTCGACGCGCGGGTCGGTGACCAGCGCACCGCCTACTTCGCCCATGCCCTGGACAACGTTGTAGATGCCCGCGGGGGCGCCGGCCTCATGCAGGATCTCGGCCACTTTCAGGGCGCAGAGCGGCGTGGTCTCGGAGGGTTTGAACACCATCGAGTTGCCGCAGGCCAGCGCAGGCGCGCCCTTCCAGCAGGCGATCTGGGTCGGGTAGTTCCAGGCGCCGATGCCGACGCAGAGGCCCAGCGCCTCGCGCACGGTGTAGACCCAGTCTTCGCCCATCGGGATGTGTTCACCGGTCAGGGAGCCTGCGAGGCCGCCGAAGTATTCCAGCGCGTCGGCGCCGGAAGTGGCGTCGGCCACCAGGGTTTCCTGCAGTGGCTTGCCGGTGTCGTAAGTTTCCAGCACCGACAGTTCGTGGTTCCGCTCGCGCATGATGTCGGCCGCGCGGCGCAGGATGCGGCCGCGCTCGGTGCCGGTCATCTTGGCCCAGGCCTTTTGCGCTTCCTTGGCGGTGGAGAGCGCCTGTTCGACGATCGCCGGAGTGGCAGCGTAGACGGTGGCGATCTGCTCACCGGTGGCGGCGTAAATCACCGGGATCGGGGTGCCAGCGGTGTCTTCGACGTATTCGCCGTTGATGAAGTGGCTGGCCTTGGGCTGGGCGGGATGGGTCATGATACTCTTGTCCAATCTGTTCAAGGGTTTCAGTACTGCCGGGGCAGCAATTGCGGGGTCTTCATGCGGCTGGCGGGCCGGGCCGCCAGCGGGTTCGGGTTCGGGCCGGCCTGCCTGGCGGCAGATGCGTCCGGGAGAAGCGGCTTGGCTGAAGCCGCTTGTCGCAGACCTCCCCGCGGGGAGCGGTTTGCAAAGGCGCCCGGCAGGCCCGAAGGCACCGCCAGGCAGTTGGTGGCTGAACCTGCTATTCGGGGAAACAGAGGTCCAGCCGGGAGACCGCCCTTAGTGGGCTGCCTTGATCTTTTCGAAGTCGAGCGTGTTTTCCTCGGGCGAGGCGTCGATGCTCATCACTTCGCTGCGCTTGGCAATCAGGATGTAGCCCAGGCAGGCCACGTAGATGCCGATCACCGCGGTACCGATCCATTGGATCTGCAGCCACTGGCTCTGGAAGGCCAGGGTCAGGCCGAACAGGACCACGGCGTTGCCGACAACATAAGGAATGGTGCCGAAACGCTGTGCCGTCAGGTTCAGGTTGTCGGTGTAAAGGCGGATCAGCGAGTCAAAGGAGTTGACCACGAAAATGATGCCAACAGCGACCATGGAGACGTTGATCAGCAGCGTCGTCTCAATGCTGTTCAGGTGGTAGTAATAGAGCACCGAGAACCAGATCCCCAGCGGGATCGACGGGAAGATCAGCAGCGCTGCCAGAACCTGCCAGGTGCGCAGGCCGCCGACGAAGCGGGAGGTGAACTGGCCGATCATGATCGACCATGCGAACCACCAGAACAGGTAGAACTCATGGTAATCGGTCAGCGGCAGCACGAACTTGTGGATGTTGGCGAAATAGCCGCCGATGTTCGATGCGGTGTCGGCAAAGGCGCCCAGGCCCATGCCAGCATAGGCCCACATGCCCAGGATCAGCGCCAGGAACAGCGCGGTGGAGCCCACCGAAAGGATCCGCACGTATTTGATGTCGGTCGACGAGAACGCGGCAAACAGGATCACCAGGAAGGTGATGACGTAGAAGGCCGGGATCACCGTTTCGCCATCACCCATGAAGGTGGCGTAATACGGCAGGTAGATCAGGAACAGCGCGCCGGTGAAGGCGCAGGTGCCGATGATCACGATGTTGTTGATCCATTTCACCAGCGGGATCTCAAAGAACTTCACCCGCGGTTCGATGACGCAGAAATAGAAGGTCGTCAGGAAGTAGAAGCCCCAGATCAGGAAGCCCCAGAAGCCGAACTCCAGCGCCAGCGGGTTGGTGAACCCATAGGCAGGTTCCGCCGCGGTGTCCGCATAGAGCGGGAAGTCCCAGGCCAGCGGGAACATGATCAGGCCCACGTCCAGGCCGGAGGTGAACAGGATTGCGATGAAGGTGAAAAGGTGAACGGGGGTCACGCCGACGTTGCGGACGTTCCACCACTTGATCACGCAGAACGCCACCAGCGCAAAGGCCAGCAGAATCCCGAACGAGATGATTGAAGTCATATGTCCCTCCCATTTCCGGGCGGTTTCCGCCCTAAGACATGGGACGGCTACATATCACAGCAGGCTGAAGCGCCAAACAGTTTTTTAAACGGTCATTCAAGAATCGGATTCACGCGAACAACAGTTGAAACGGCGGCCCAATTACCGCACAACTTAATCATGAGCAGGAAACGCATCCGGGACATCCGCAACGAGGAATTGATCGAAGCCACCATCGTTGCCGTGCACGAACGCGGCTACGGTGTTGTAACCATGGCGGAAATCGCGCGGGAGGCCGGGGCCTCGGCGGCCTCGATCAACTATTATTTCGGCTCCAAGGAAGGGCTGATGGAAGCCACGATGCTGCATCTTCTGGGCAAGCTGCGCCGGGCGATGAGTGCAGGCTATGCCACCGCGCGCACCCCGCGCGAACGGCTTTATGCGGTGATGGATGCGAACTTTGCCGACGATCTGTTCACCGTTCCGCAATGCAGTATCTGGATGCAATTCTGGGCCAATGCGCCCTATTCGCCGCGTCTCAGCCGCCTGCATCGAATCAACCGCGCCCGGGTGCGCAGCCATTTCCTGGCTGAATTGCGGGCCCTGCTGCCGACAGGCCAGGTGGAAACAGCGCGCCAGGCGCTGCAATGCTATATGGACGGGGTCTGGCTGCAGGCCGCGCAGTCGGAGAACCCCCTGGACCCGGAAACCGCACGGGCTGCGGCGCACCGGGTGGTGGATCTGGTCATTCCCTGACCGCCTGGCAGGCCTGCCCTCCAGCCCCCATCCCTACCCCTCAGCCCGCCGCTGATAGACCAGCCTGGTCCCATGAGGCAGGTAGATCAGCGTCATCTCGTCCGGTGTCAGGTTTTTGATCTGGTAGCACAGGCTGGTGCCGCGCTCGCTGTCGCGGGTCATCAGGAAGTCGCCCACGAAGCCTTTGCCGCGGCAGCTGGATTGGACGGAGATATATTCCGGCGCCATGGCGCTGCCACGGTAGCTGGACCGGCGGATTGCGCCGGACACTGTGAACCGGTCGTACGGATCGCCGGCAAGCTGCCAGTCGCCTTGCATGGTCTGCAGCATCCGGTCGAACCGGTTTGGCTTGCGCGCAACGGCGCTGTGCAGCATCAGCTCGCCATAAGAGCCGAAGAACGTGGTCATTTCCCCCTCTATCAGCAGCGGTGCGCCATGCGGCTGCTGCTGGAGAAATGCAAAGGTGCCGCTCCCGGGCGCGCTCTGCGCCTCTGCCCGGATTTGCATCCCGCCGCTGACAAAGCGGCAAGCCACGGCGCCGTCCGGCGGGGTTTCACAGCCCTGAAACACCACATCCGCCTTGTACGGAACCCCTTCACCCGCAGCATCAGAGGCGGTTTCGTTGTGCGAATGTGCGCTGAGCTGGATATCCTGCGCTTCAGGGCCGGCAAGAGCCTTGGCAAACCGCTGTTCAGCATAACCGCGCGATGCGCAATCCTTGCTGCCCTCAATCCGGAAGGTGCCGGGAGCGGTGCAGAACCGGATACTGTCGTCGCGGAAGCGGTAGCCGGGGCTTTGGGCACGGAAATAAATGAACTTGCCGCGGTGCTGCGGCGGCACCGGGTCCATGCAGTCCCCGGGACGCAAGGGGCGCCACCCTTCGGTGATCCAGCCCGCCGCGCCGCGGCTGCTGACGGCCAGCTGATGCAGGTCGCCGGTATCGTTGCAGATACTGGGGCCTGCAACTGCCACCGCCGGATCAATAAGGGCAGCCAGCAAAAGCGCCGGCAGCCATAGGAATAACGCCATTCGCAGCCCCCGCTGGCACCTGTAAGAGCGGGAGATTACCCCCGGTTTGTAACATCTTTAAGACGATCAAACCCCAGCAGGGTTACCGGAAGGTGTAGCGGATTTCCTTTTTATCCTGGCTTCACGCCAGGAGATGAAGCTGACCGCCGCCAGGATCAGCCCGCCGCCGGAGATCACCCAGATGTCGGCAGGCTCGCCAAAGGCCAGCGCGCCCAGGAGGGTGGCCCAGACCAGCTGCAGAAAGGTCACGGGCTGGGTGACGGCCACCGGTGCGGCGGCAAAAGCCATGGTCATGGTGTAATGCCCCGCAGTGGCAAAGCAGGCGACCCCGAACAGGATCGCGACTTCGGCCAGCGTCGGCGTCACCCAGACCGCCAGGGCAAAGGGGGCCAGACCAATGGTCACAAAGACCGACAGCATTCCCACCACCACCGCCGGGCTGTTGCTGCCGACGGTGAACTTGGCGATCAGATAGGAGGCGCCAAAGGACACAGCAGTGAACAGCATGGCGATATGGCCGGGTGATACCTCGCGGAAGCCGGGGCGCAGGATGATCAGGGCGCCGATCAAAGCGACGGCAATGGCGGAGATACGGCGGAAGGCCAGCTTTTCGCCCAGGAACAGCGCAGCTCCCAGGGTGACATAGACCGGCGACAGGTAGTTCATCGCCGTAACCTCAGCCAGCGGGATCTGGGTCATGGCGTAGAACCACAGGATCACGCCCGCCGTATGCACAACGCCGCGGCCCGCAAACAGCGCCCAAAGCCGCGGGGTGAGATGCGCCCTGCACAGCGCGCCGGCCATCGGGATCAGGAACACCAGCCCCAAAAGATAGCGCAGAAAGGCGCTTTCGGCCGGGGGGATACGGGTACCGAGCGATTTAACCAGCGCCGTCACCGCCACGAAGCAAAGGCCGGTCACCACCATCCAGAACACACCCCTGAGGGGGTTCTGAACATGCTGGACGGGGCGGGCGGATTGGCTCATGGGCGGACTGAACACCCGTTCTGTCAGCGGCGCAAGGCTTCACATGTGAATTATTTCCGCCGCTCGGGCAGTGGGATGAATTCCTTGTCGTCGCCGGGCGGCAGCTGGAAGCGCCCATGCTGCCAGTCGCCCGCGGCCCAGGATGCCTTGGCTTCTTCGATCCGCTCGCGGGAGGAAGCGACGAAATTCCACCAGATGTAACGCGGCCCGTTCAGCGTCGCGCCGCCCAGCGCCATCAGCCGGGCGCCCCCGGGGCCTGCCGTTACGGTGATCTCATCGCCGGGGCGGAACACCATCATGCGGCCGGCCTCAAAACTCTCCCCCGCAATTTCCACCGAACCTTGCGTCACATAGAGGCCCCGGTCCTCATGGTCGGAGGGCAGCGGCAGCTTGGCGCCAGGGTGCAGCACCACGTCGGCATAAAATGTTTCGGAATAAAGGGTTGCAGGGGCTTTCTCACCCCAGGCAGAGCCAAGGATCAGGCGCACAGTCTTGCCCTCACCCTCCAGCACCGGCAGCGCCTCCCTGCCGTGATGCTCAAAGGCGGCAGGCACATCCTCGTGGCTGTCGGGCAGCGCAATCCAGGTCTGGATGCCGAACAGGCTGCTGGGGTTTTGCCGGGTGGCGGCAGAGGTGCGCTCTGAATGGGTGACGCCTTGGCCCGCCACCATCCAGTTCACCTCGCCCGGATAGATCATCTGATGGGTGCCCAAAGAATCCCGATGCTCGAACTCACCCTGATAGAGGTAAGTGACCGTGCCGAGGCCGATATGGGGATGCGGGCGCACGTCGATACCCTGGCCGGTCAGAAACTCGGCGGGCCCGGCCTGATCAAAGAAGATAAACGGCCCGACCATCTGGCGTCGCGGCGCAGGCAGCGCGCGTCGGACCTCAAAGCCGCCGATATCGCGGGCGCGCGGGATGATCACGGTTTCAATCGCGTCAAGACTGCCCGCCTCCGGGCATTGCGGTTCCAGGGCCGGGTTCCAGCTCATCTTTCCCTCCTGTCTGCAGCTATAGGAGAAAGGTAGGCTGTTTGCGCGCGGGCGTAAGGCCGGCCCGCGCACATTTGCTGTTCGTCACATCAGGAGAAGCTTGGCGGCAATCGCCCACATGGTGAGGCCGACAACGGCGTCTAGAACCTGCCAGGCGCGCGGGCGGGCAAAAACCGGGGCCAGCAGGCTGGCGCCGTAGCCAAGCGTGAAGAAGAAGGTGAAGCTGGCAATAGCGGCGCCGGCGGCAAAGACCATCGGCTGCGGGTATTGGGCGGAGATCGACCCCAAGAGCACCACCGTGTCCAAATAAACATGCGGGTTCAGCCAGGTCAGCGCCAGCACCGTGGCCAGCACCGGCAGCAGGGCGGCGCCTGCGCCTTCCTGCGCGGCCTGCAGTGTCTCCCCGCCCTGCCAGGCGGCGCGCAGGGCGCGGGCGCCGTACCAGATCAGGAAGGCCGCGCCGCCCCAGCGCATGGCCTGCTCGAACCAGGGCAGCGCCACGGCCAGGGAGCCGAAGCCGAACACACCGGCAGTGATCAGCACCGCGTCCGACCCGGCACAGGTCAGGCAGATCCAGAACACATGCTGGCGCCGCAGCCCCTGGCGCAGGACAAAAGCGTTCTGGGCGCCGATCGCCATGATCAGGCTAAGGCCCAAGGCAAATCCGGCAATCAGGCTGGGGGGCATGTCTGTCTCCATCGTTGTGCTGGGATTTGACTAATGCTGGCCCACCCATTAATCCAGTTAAAGAGATTTAAGCTAGATTAGAGTTGCTAATGCGCATGGATCCCAGCCAGCTGGCAGCACTCAGCGCGGTGCTGCGCCTTGGCTCGTTTGAGGCGGCGGCGCATTCCCTGCGGGTGACGCCCTCAGCCATTTCACAGCGGATCAAGGCGCTGGAGGACCGGATTGGCGCGGCTCTGGTCTTGCGCGGGTCACCCTGCACCGGCACGGCTGCAGGTCTGCGGCTGGCAAAGCACGCCGAGGACATCGGCCTCCTGGAGGCGCAGCTGGCGCGGGAACTGGCGCTGGAGGAAGGTCATGGCCCGGTGCGGCTGCGGATTGCGGTCAATGCCGACAGCCTGGCGAACTGGTTCATTGACGCGATGGCCGCGGTGGACGGCGTGTTATTCGACCTCCTGGTGGATGATCAGGACCACAGCGCCGACTGGCTGAGGCGCGGCGAGGTCTCGGCGGCGGTGACTGCCAGCTCCAAACCGGTGACCGGGTTTGATGCGCATCCGCTGGGCAGGCTGGACTATGCGGCAACTGCCAGCCCGGCGTTCATGGCACGCTGGTTTCCGGATGGCGTGACACCAGAGGCCGCTGCAAAGGCACCTTGCATGATCTTCAACGCAAAGGACAATCTGCAAAAGCTCTGGCTGGAGCGCCATGTGGCGCCCGGCCTGGCGCCGCCTGCGCATTTCCTGCCCTCAACCCAGGCCTTCATTGATGCGGCTGCGGCGGGTCTGGGCTGGGGGATGAACCCGCTGGCCATGGTGGCGGCGGACATCCGATCTGGCCGCTTGGTGCCGCTGATCCCGGACAGCACCCTGCCGGTGCCGCTCACGTGGCAGGTGGCGCGGGTGATGGCCCCGGCCCTTGCGGAAGTGACCCGCGCCGTGCAGAAATCGGCGAAACAGTATTTGACCCAAGACTAATCCCGAAAGACCGCCCATGTTTGCCAAAGACGCTCTCAGCTATGCCCCGCTGCCCCTGCCCGACCGGGCGGAGTATTCCGATGCGGAGATGCACAGGAAGGCAGCGGAATTCCTGGCCCATATGCGGCGGCGGCACACGGTGCGGGATTTCACCGGTCAGCCGGTGCCGCGCGCGGTGATCGAGGATTGCATCCGCGCCGCCGGCACCGCGCCGTCGGGCGCCAATCACCAGCCCTGGTTTTTTGCCGCAATCTCCAACCCGGGGCTGAAGGCGCAGATCCGCGCGGAGGCCGAGGAGGAAGAACGCCGGTTCTATGCAGGCGGTGCAGGCGATGAGTGGATCAAGGCGCTGGAGCCGATCGGCACCAATGCGGACAAGCCGCATCTGACCACCGCGCCCTGGCTGATTGTGGTCTTTGCCCAGCGCTGGGGCGAGTTTGAGGACGGCACGCGTTTCAAGAACTATTATGTTCCGGAAAGCGTGAACATCGCCACCGGCGTGCTGCTGACGGCGCTGCACACCGCCGGGCTGTGCAGCCTGACCCATACGCCGAACCCGATGAAATTCCTGAACGGCGCCCTGGACCGCCCGGCCTCGGAGAAACCGACGATGATCATCGCCGTGGGCCACCCGGCAGGCGATGCCACGGTACCCGCGGTTGCCAAGCTGAAGAAGCCGCTGGAGGAGATCGCCGCATTTGTAGAATGACATCAGCCGCGGGCGCCCGGAAAATTCGAATTTTCCGGCCAATTTTCTTGCAAGAAAATTTCACCGCCTGCGGCAGGCGCTGCACCTGATGCGGCCCCCGGCCTCCCTGCGCCGCAGCCTGGCACTGCAGGTGGCTCTGCCCAGGGCGGCGGTGCTGCTGGGGTGGCTGGCGTTCAATCACTGGGTCAAACTGCCAGTGCCGCTGGTGGTTGCGCTGATCACCGCGGACGCGCTGTTTTTTCTCTGGCAATGCCGCAGCTTTCTGCGCAGCGCCGATGCCCATGTGCAAGGCACCGGCGCCATGGCGCCCATCTGGGGCGGCTATCTGCTGCTGCTGTTTGCGGGCTTCGCCGCGTTGACGCAGTGGTGGGACGCACTGCTGATTGCGCAGGAGGTTGAGGAGCCTGCCTATGCCGAGCAGCGGCGGCTGGAGCGTGAGGCGCTTTACAGCCTGCGGGTATCGGCGGATGGCGCAACGCTGATTTTTGACGGAGAGATTACCTTTGGCCTGACCCAGCGGATGCGGCGGCTGGCATTGGACCATCCCGGCATCCTTCAGGTATCGCTGGCCGGCCCCGGCGGGCTGGTTGCCGAGGCCCGCGGCGCTGCGCAGCTGATCCGCCAGCAGGGCTGGAACACCCGTGCCGCCCGTCTTTGCGCCTCGGCCTGCACCTTGATGTTTGCGGGCGGCGCAGAACGCAGCCTAGGCCCTGGGGGGCAGCTTGGCTTCCATAGCTATGCCCTGCTGTTCGAAAGCGGCCTGCCGCAGATCGACCTGGCGCAAGAACAGGAAAATGACCGCGCCTTTCTGCTGGAGCAGGGTATTCAAGCAGAGTTTGCCGCCCGGATCTTCAGCATGTCCCACAGCAGCCTTTGGATCCCCGGGCGCGCTGTGCTTCTGGAAGCCGGCGTTCTCACCCGCTAAGCGCCCCCTGCCGCCGGGCCGGTTTTTCTTGCCCGGTGCGGGTTTCGCCCCTAGCGTTTGCGGCATCAACCGGGGGTGTTTCATGACGCATTATATTCGAGCTGCTGCGCTGTGCCTTGGTGCGGGCCTGGCGGCATCGCCGGCACAGGCCGGGCTGGAGATCTGCAACAACGCGGGCCAGGATCTGAGCCTGGCCATCGGTTATTCCAGCGGCGGGGACTGGGTGTCCGAGGGCTGGTGGAACATTCCGGCAGGCCAGTGCAAATCCCCGGTCAGCGGGGACCTCAAGACGCGCTATTACTATTACCGCGCCAATTCCGGCGGTGCCGCCTTTGCCAGCGGCGATTACACGTTTTGCACCACCCCGCAGGCCTTTACCATTCACGGCGACAGCAAATGCGCTGCGCGCGGCTATGACACCCTGGGCTTCCGCAAGCTGGACACCGGTGAAACCGCAACTCATTTCACGCTGACGCTGAACGCCGCGGCAGCCCCCCCCCGGCAGAGCAGCCGCCAGCCCCGCCGCAAGGCAGCGCGCCCGGCACCTATGGCGAGCCTTACACGGACAATGTGATCCTGCAGGGCTGCCATTCAGAAGGCCATCGGTCCTGCAGTTTCCATGCCGGCGGCACCAAGTTCTTTGTTTATGACGACGGACGCACGCCGCAATTCGTCTTTGCCTTGATGGATGCCCTGGATCCTGGCACGCCCCTGACCGTCGAAGGCGATCTGGAGGCCGTCTATGACCGCACCGCGGATGCGGTGCTGCGGGATGCCGCAGTGCGCCCCTGGACAGAGCATGACGGGCTGCTCAACAAGCTGCAGGGCCATTGGTATTCGGTGGAGGATCCCAACGCGCAGTTCACCGTTCTGGGGGCGGAGCGGGACAATAGCTATGATGGCGCCTATGCCGGGCGGGACTATCTGGCGGTGTCGGACAGGTGCCGGAATTTCGAGGGCGGCGGCCCTTATCTATATGCCCGCGAGGAGGAGACCGGTGAAGATTACTGCTATGTAATCGACTATGCGGATCATCTGGAGCTGACGCTGATGTATCTGCCGCGCGGCAATATCCTGCAGTACCGCAAGTTGGACTGACGGCGCAGGGGCGCTGCCCCTCGGCCTGCGGCCTCACCCCGGAGTATTTGGGACCAGAAAGAAGCCGCAGCAAAGAAAAGGCCCGCCAGAAAGGCGGGCCGTATCTTCAGCTTCTGGCGCGGCAGCTCAGAGCTGCGCCATCACCTCGTCGGAGGCTTCAAAGTTGGTGGTGACACGCTGCACGTCGTCGTCGTCTTCCAGCGCATCGACCAGCTTCATCAGCTTCTGCATGCCTTCCAGGTCCAGCTCGGTGGTGGTGGTCGGCTTCCAGACCAGCTTGGTCGACTCAGATTCGCCCAACTCGGCCTCCAGCGCGTTGGAGACGTCGTTTAAGTCGCTGTCGGCGCAATAGATGATATGGCCGTCCTCGGAGCTTTCGACATCTTCAGCGCCTGCTTCAATGGCAGCCATCATCACGGTGTCAGCATCGCCCACGGAGGCCGGGTAAGCCACCTCGCCCTTGCGGTCGAACATAAACCCGACCGAGCCGGTCTCACCCAGGTTGCCGCCATTCTTGGAGAAGGTGGAGCGCACGTTGGAGGCGGTGCGGTTTTTGTTGTCGGTCATCGCCTCGACGATCACCGCAACGCCATTGGGGCCATAGCCCTCGTAGCGGATTTCGTCGTAGTTCTCGGCGTCGCCGCCGACGGCCTTCTTGATCGCGCGTTCGATCACGTCCTTGGGGACGGACTGGCTCTTGGCCTCTTTCACGGCCAGGCGCAGGCGCGGGTTCTTGTCGGGATCGGGGTCGCCCATCTTGGCGGCCACGGTGATCTCCTTGGCCAGCTTGGAAAACAGTTTTGACCGCGCCGCGTCCTGACGGCCCTTGCGGTGCTGAATGTTAGCCCATTTTGAATGGCCTGCCATGGTGCATCCTTGCTGCTGTAAATCTGAATTGGCGCCCATATAGCCCTGCAAGGCGGCGGCTTTCAAGCGCCCCTGCCCCGCTTTGCCCTTGTTCCGCGGGGTTTCGGGGATAAGCTGGCGCCATGACATATGATCAAGCCGTTTTGTTTGCGTTATTTGCTGCCGTCTTTGCCCTCTTGTTATGGGGGCGTTTCCGATACGATCTGGTGGCTTTTGCCGCGCTGATGGCGGGCGTGGTACTGGGAGTTGTGCCAGCCAAAGACGCCTTTGCCGGCTTCGGGCACCCTGCGACGCTGGTAGTGGCGCTGGTGCTGATCGTCTCTGCCGGGTTGGTGCGGTCGGGCGCAGTGTTCCTGATCACCCGGACGCTGGTAGACAGTGCGCGGGGCCTAGGCGGCCACATCGCGCTGATGGGCGGGGTTGGAGCCGTGCTATCGGCCTTCATGAACAACGTGGCGGCGCTGGCGCTGCTGATGCCAGTGGACATTCAGACCGCACGCAAGGCGGGCCGTGCGCCGGGGCTCAGCCTGATGCCACTGTCCTTTGCGACCATCCTGGGCGGCATGGCGACGCTGATCGGCACCCCACCCAACATCATCATCGCCGCGATCCGCGGCGAGACGCTGGGCGAGCCGTTCAAGATGTTCGATTTCGCCCCGGTCGGCGGGACTGCCGCGCTGGCGGGGCTTGCCTTTGTGGCGCTGATCGGCTGGCGGCTGATTCCGGCACGGGAAAACGCGGCAGGCGCGTCCGAGGCGCAGCTGGCGCCCTATATCGCCGAACTGACGGTGGGCGGCGGATCTGAGCTGATTGGCAAGCGGCTGGGGGAACTGGACGAAGAGGCCGAGAAGGCCGATGTGGCGATCCTGGGCCTGATCCGGGACGGCAAGCGGCGCTATGGGCGCTCTGCCGCGGCGACGCTGCGCGAGGGCGACACGCTGGTGATCGAGGCGGAACCGGACGCGCTGGACGAGTTCCGCAGCGCGCTGAAGCTGGAGTTTGCCGATGCCGCCCGTCAGGAGAAGCTGACGGCGGCGGGCGAAGGTCTGGAGCTGACGGAGCTGGTGGTGCCGGAGACCGCCCGCATCCGCGGCCGGACCGCGCAATCCATCGGGTTGGCCTGGCGCCAGAGCGCGGTGCTGCTGGGGATTTCCCGCCAGGGCACGCGGATCACCCGCCATATCCGCCAGACCGAGGTTGAAGCCGGCGATATCCTGCTGCTGCTGTCCCCGCGCGGACGCAGTGCCGATGTGGCGGATTGGCTGGGCTGCCTGCCGCTGGCCGCGCGCGGCCTGTCGGTGACGGCCAATGACAAGACCTGGGCCGCCATCGGGCTGTTCGCCGCCGCGGTGCTGGCGGCCTCTGTCGGGCTGCTATATCTGCCGGTGGCGCTGGGGCTGGTGGCCATTGGATATGTGCTGCTGAAGATCCTGCCAGTGGCAGAGATCTATGACCATGTGGAATGGCCGGTGGTGGTGCTGCTAGGATCAATGATCCCGCTGGGGGCGGCTCTGGACACATCCGGCGGCACGGCGCTGATTGCCAATGCGCTGACCGGTCTGACCGCGGGCCTGCCCGCCTGGGCGGTGCTGACGGTGTTGATGGTGGTCACCATGACCCTGTCGGATTTGCTGAACAACACGGCCACGGCGATTGTGGCAGCGCCTGTCGGCATCCAGATGGCGGAGACGCTGAGTGTCTCTCCGGATCCATTCCTGATGGCAGTGGCGGTTGCGGCCTCTGCCGCGTTTCTGACCCCCATCGGGCACAAGAACAACACGCTGGTGCTGGGGCCTGGCGGCTACCGTTTCGGGGATTACTGGCGGATGGGACTGCCGCTGGAAGCGCTGGTCATCGCCGTGTCCATTCCGGCGATTCTGGTATTCTGGCCGCTCTGAAGGCCGCGCGGTGGCAAACGGCTATTGCGATTGTTCCTGTTGAAGAGGCACCGCGCGGGCGGCGCCGCTGGTCTGGACCTGCGACACCAGTGCAATCGCGGCGGAGCCTGCGAGCACGACAAACAAAAACACTTTTCTGGAACTCATGGCCCTGGACCTTATGAAGACAATGCTCCCCTTCATATGGGCACTCGTTTAACAGTTTCATGTAAACGGGGTCACAGAAGGCGGTATTTCGCCGCTGATTTTAGCGTTTGGCTGGCTCAGAGCGGCCAGAAGAACGGGATGAGCAGCGAGGCCACCATGCCGACGGTCAGGTTCAACGGGATGCCAACGCGCAGGAAGTCGGTGAACTTGTAACCGCCGGGGCCGTAGACCAGCGTGTTGGTCTGATAGCCGATCGGGGTCGCAAAGGAGGCCGAGGCTGCCACCATCACTGCCACAACCAGCGGGCGCGGATCCACCCCCATGGCCTGCGCCAAGCCGATGGCAATCGGTGTCACCACCACCGCGACGGCATTGTTGGAAACCAGCTCTGTCAGCACCGAGGTCAAGAGGTAGACTGCCCAGACCAAGAGGAACGGCGGCAGCATCGACAGGCCGGGTGCGATGGCGTTCACGATCAGGGCAACCGCACCGGAGCTTTCCAGCGCCGCACCAATCGCCAACATCGAGAAGATCAGCGCCAACAGCCGCCCATCAACAAAGGAAAACGCTTCATCCGCGTCGATGCAGCGGGTGACAAAGACCAGCGAAACCATCAGCAGCGACAGCATCAGGATCGGTGCGACGCCAAAGGCGGCCAGCAGCACGATGCCCAAGAGCGCAACAACGGCGATCGGCGCATGGCTGCGGCGGTAGGCACGCTGGGTCGGCTGCGAGACGTCAGCCAGGTCCATGTCGGCGGCCAGGCGCTGGATATCGGCAGGCGCGCCCTCCAGCAGCAGAGTGTCGCCGACCCGTACCACCAGGTCATCCAGCTGCACGCCGATATTCTGGTTCCGCCGGTGCACCGCCAGCGTATAAACACCATAGCGGCGGCGCAGGCGCATGGCGCCAAGGCTGCGGCCCACCATGCGGCAGCCGGGGGTGATCAGCACCTCAACAGTCTGGGTCTCCACCGCGGAAACCTGATCAACCCGCTTCAGCTCCTTGTTCGACTGCAGGCTCAAAAGCTCTGTCATGCGGGTGCGCAGCACCACCCGGTCGCCGACCTGCAGCTCCACCCCTTGGAGGTTGCGGCGCAGCGAGGCGTCGCCGCGGATCACGTCGATGAGGCGCACGCCGGGGCGCTTGAACAGCTGCACGCCGGTGACTTCACGGCCAATGAGGTTGCTTTCCGGCGGAATGACCGCCTCGGTGAAGAATTTCATCTTCGATTTGTCACTCAGCAGCTCTGCCATGCTGTCGCGGGCGGGCAGCAGCCGTGGTGCGATGAAGCGCAGGTAAATCATGCCGTAGGCGACCAGGATCAGGCCCAGCGGGGTGACCTCGAAGATCGTGAAAGGCTTCAGTCCCTGGGCACGGGCCACACCATCCACCAGCAGGTTGGTCGAGGTGCCGATCAGCGTCAGCGTGCCGCCCAGGATCGCCGCATAGCTGAGCGGGATCAGCATCTTGGAAGCGGAGACGTTCAGGGTCCGGGCGATCTGGATGAAGACCGGGATCATCACCACGACGACCGGCGTATTCGACACCACCGCAGAGGCGGTGATGACAAAGCCCATCAGCAGGGCCACAGACAGCCGCGGGTTCACCTCTGCCTGTTTCTTGGCGATCTGGGTGAAGGCATCCAGCGCGCCGGTGCGCACCAGGGCGCCCATGATGATGAACATCGCCGCAATGGTCCAGGGCGCCGGGTTCGACAGCACCGGCAGCGCCTGGGCATAGGGCAGAACGCCGGTGGCCAGCATCGCCGCCACGCCGGTCAGCGCCACCACTTCTGTCGGATAGGTTTCCCGCAGGAACGCCACGAACATCGCCAGGACAATCACAAGCGCCAGCACCGCGCTGCCGGTGTCACCAAATTGGAAATACTGCATAAACCGTGACTTTGCCCATTTTGTTTAAGGCGGGGTTAGCGCCCCGCCATCGCGCAGTTTCCCTGAAACCCAAGGGCTGAGCAAGAATTTCCGCAAGGCCAGACGGTTGGCCGGCTCCAAATGGGATTTTTTACGGCAATCGGCCCGATCGGCGGCAATTCATCCCGGCGGCAGGCGGCGGCGAAGGCGAAAAGCGCCGCCTAAGGAGCGGCGTCCTGCAGCAGCCCGCCGTTGCGCACCATGCGAATCTGTTTAGCAGCACCGGTGCGGTCGTCGGTTTCGACAAACACGCCGGACAGGGTTGCCTCGCCGTTTGCCGGAGTAAACCGGGCCTTGGGCATCCCTGTCAGGAACCGGCGCATCGGTTCGGCCTTGTCCATGCCGATCACGGAATTGTAGTCGCCGCACATGCCCGCGTCGGTCAAATAGCCGGTGCCTTCGGACAGGATCTGCGCATCCGCCGTCGGCACATGGGTATGGGTGCCCACTACCAGTGAGGCGCGGCCATTGCAGAAATGGCCCATTGCCATCTTCTCCGATGTTGCCTCGCAGTGCATATCGACGATGATCGCCTGCGCCAGCCCGCCGCGGGGGTGCGATTTCAGCACCGCTTCCACCGCGCCGAAGGGATCGTCGAAGGCGCGTTTCATGAACACCTGGCCCAGCGCCTGGACCACCAGCACCTTGCGCCCGCCCGGCGCGTTGAACAGCCGGTAGCCACGGCCCGGCGCGCCTTTGGCAAAGTTCAGAGGCCGGATGATGCGCTGTTCCTTCTCGATGAACTGCAACATGTCCTTCTGATCGAAGGCATGATCGCCCAGCGTCAGGCAGTCGACGCCCGCGTCCAGCAGCAGCTTGGCGTGCTCGCCGCTCAGCCCCATGCCGTTGGAGGCGTTTTCGCCGTTCACCACAACAAAATCGAGCCGCCACTCATCACGCAGCCGCGGCAGGGTTTCGGTAATGGCACGGCGCCCGGCGCGGCCCATCACATCGCCAAGGAAAAGAATACGCATGCCCGGCTGGTAGGCAACGCGGCGCCAAAGAGCAAGGCCCCGCGGTGTGTTTTCGCGTCAGTGTGGCGCCGCGTTCAGCTGTAGGCGCCCGCCGAGTAGGTCAGCTCGTAACCATGCGAATAGATCTCAAACACATTGCCAAAGGGGTCTTCGACATAGACCATGCGATAGGGTTTCTCGCCGGGAAAATACTCCCGCACAGGCATCCGCTGCTTGCCGCCGGCCGCGACGATTTTCTGTGCCAGGCCCTCAACGTCGGGGTCCTGCACACAGAAGTGGAACAGGCCGTGACGGCGGAAGTCCAGATTATCCGAAGGCGCGTAGTTTCCATCGAATTCGAATAGCTCAATTCCGACGCGGTCAGCGGTGGACAGATGGGCAATGCGCAGCCGCGACCAGCCCGCCCCCAGGACATCAGTGCACATCCGGCCGATATCGCTGTCGTCCTCAACCACTTCTGTTGGGCTCATAATAACGTAGAAGCCCATGACTTCGGAGTAGAACTTCACCGCGGCGTCCAGGTCTGGAACCGACAGGCCGATGTGGGAAAAGCTGCGCGGGGAGGTCAGCATGATAGTCTCCTTGGCTGATGTTTCGCTTGTTTCGAGCCGGAGATAGGCTTGCAGGATCTGAAAGAAAAATTATCATTCTTTATGCTATTCATAACGAATTGAGACAAAGATGCTGAACGCCGCCTGGCTGGACACCTTTACCGTTCTGAGCGGATCGGGCAGTTTCACCCGCACCGCAGCGCGTCTGAACATGACCCAGCCCGGGGTCACGCAGCACGTCAAAAAGCTGGAGCAGCAGGTGGGCAAACCGCTGCTGGTCCGCCATGGCAAAAGCTTCAGCCTGACGGAGGCAGGCGTTGCGGTGGCCGCCCTTGGCCGCAGGCGCCAGGCTGAAGAAGAAGCGCTGCGCCAGGATCTGGGCCAGGATGATCCGGGCCGCGGACATGTGCGCATCGCCTGCCCGGGCGGTCTGGCTGTACTGATTTACACCAAGGTGGAGGCGCATCTGGCGCGCTGGCCGGAGCTTGTGCTGTCGCTGCAAGCGGCACCGCAAGCGTCAATCGAATCCCAGCTGCTGTCGGGAGAGCTTGATTTGGGCATCCTGCACCGCAAGCTGGATGCACCGCGGCTAACGGCAGAACGGCTGGGGCGTGATCCGTTGAAGATGCTCCTGCCGCCGGATGCGGCGGACAGGCCCGATTTTGAAGCGCTGCAAGAGCTGGGGCTGGTGGATCACCCCGACGCCGCCGCCCTGGCGGACCGTCTGCTGGCGGCAAACTATCCCGGCTACCGCGGCGCTGCGGGGGTGCGCAGGCGGGCCTTTCTCAACCAGATCAGCCAGATCCTGAGCCCGGTGTCTGCCGGGGCCGGCTACACCATTCTGCCGCAAAGCGCGGTTCTGGCGCAGCAGGGCCAGGGGCAATTCCGCACCGCAACCCTGGAGGCGCCGCTGGAGGATGATCTGTGGCTGGTTCGGCAGCGGCATCAGACGCCCCCGGCCCGGCTTGCCTTCTTCGAGGCGGCAATCAGGGACGTCTGCGCCAGGCTGGCGGATTAGAACTGCAGGATGCGGCTTTCGGTAACGATCATGTCGAGCGGCTGGTCGGTCGGCTCCAGCGGCAGGTCCTCTGCCTCTTGCGCGTCGAAGGCAAAGCCAATGGCCAAAGTAGCGCGCTTGCCGCGCAGCAGCTCCAGGGTGCGGTCGTAGAACCCGCCGCCATAGCCCAAGCGCCCGCCTTTGATGTCGAAGGCAACCAGCGGCACCACCAGGATTTCCGGCTCAAGAAAGTCATCCACTTCCGGCACCATGGCGCCAAAGGGGCCTTCGCGCAGCGCCCCTTCGGGCTGCCAGCGGCTGAACTTCAGCGGCTGGCCGGCACCCATGATCACCGGCACACCGACAGGCCCATGGGCCGCAGCCTCAGCCATGGCGGGCAGCGGGTCGATTTCGGTGCGGATCGGCATGTAGCCCGAAAGCGGCACGCCGCGGTAGCCGGCCAGAACCTCCGACAGATGGCCAGCGGCGCCGGGGATGTTACGCGCAAAAGCTTCCTTGCGGCGGGCAAAGGCGGCCTTTCGGGCAGCGGCCTTGATTTCGGTCAGATCCGTCATGGCGGTCTCCTAGAGCAGTAGAGCGGCCGCAAGGCCCAGAAAGGCGAAAAAGCCCACCACATCAGTTACGGTGGTCACAAAGGCGCCTGAAGCCAGCGCCGGGTCAATTCCGGTTTTCTCCAATAGAACCGGGATCACGGTGCCCGCCAGCCCGGCCACGACCAGATTGATTACCATAGCGACGGCAATCACAACCCCCAGCATCGGCGAGCCGAACCAGGCAAGCCCCACCAGCCCCATCACGATGGCAAAGATCACCCCGTTGACCAGCCCCACCAGCACTTCGCGCCGGATCACCCGCCAGACGTTGGAGCCGGTGAGGTCGCGGGTGGCAATCGCGCGCACCGCCACCGTCAGCGACTGGGTGCCTGCGTTGCCGCCCATGGAGGCGACGATCGGCATCAGCACGGCCAACGCCACGATCTGAGCAATTGCCGCCTCGAACTGAGCGATCACCAGGGAGGCCAGCACCGCTGTCACCAGGTTCACAGCCAGCCAGGGAAAGCGGCGCTTGGTGGTTTCGATCACCCGGTCGGCAAGCGAGCTTTCCTCGCCCACGCCGGCGAGGCGCAGGATGTCCTCCTCGTGCTCTTCGTCCAGCACGATCATTGCGTCGTCGATGGTGATGACGCCGACCAGCCGCCCTTCGTCATCGACCACCGGGGCCGAAATCAGGTGGTACTGGTTGAAGGCGTAAGCCACGTCTTCCTCGTCCTGGTCAGCGGGAATGACCTGAAAGGTGTCCTCGACCAGATCGGTCAGCGGCACATGGCGCTTGGTCGCCATGATCCGGCCCAGGGTCACATTGCCGATCGGGTGCAGGCGCGGGTCGACCAGGACGACATGATAGAACTGTTCTGGAAGATCGTCGGAGTTTCGCATGAAATCAATGGCCTGCCCGACATTCCAGTGCTCAGGCGCCATCACCACTTCACGCTGCATCAGACGGCCGGCGGAGTTCTCCGGGTAGCTGAGCGACTGTTCGACCGCGACCCGGTCAGCATCTTCCAGCGCGTCCAGGATGGCTTCCTGCTGCGGCACCTCCAGGTCTTCAAGCAGGTCGACGACATCGTCGCTCTCCAGCTCCCGGACCGCGTCGGCCAGCACCAGCGGGTTGAGGGTCTCGATCACCTCCTCACGGATGCTTTCATCCAGTTCCGACAGGATCTCGCCGTCGAACTCCCGGTCGTAAAGACGGATCAGGCTGATCCGGTCGTCGGAATTGATCTGTTCCAGAAGGTCGGCGATGTCGGCTGCGTGCAGATCTTCCAGCAGCTCTGTCAGGGCTTGCTGATCGCCCTGCTCTACCGCGTCCAGAACCTGCGCAACCAGCTTGCGGTCGAGGTCATAGGCGTCTTCCTGAGACTGGTCGCCGGTGATGTTGTCGCCGCTGCTCATCTGATGCCCCCCGGATTTTCTTGGTCTTTGCGTGCAAAATAGAGGACGCCGCCACCGGAAAACAATGCCGATGCCGCAATTTACCCGCGCCCCTTCGGCGGGTATCCTGCGCGGAGCAATTTTGCAAGGAAAGGGTTCAGCGCATGGGCACCGCATACATCCTGAAGGGGCAGGTTCTTGCCTTTTCCGCCTCTCCCTTTACGGGCGAACGCCCGCAGGACGCGGCCCGGCTGCTGGAAGCGGTGGCGGTGCTGGACGGGAAGATTGCGGGCACCGGCACACTGGCGGAGATGCAGGCGCTGCTGCCGGAGGCGGAGACCGTGGATCACTCCGGCAAGCTGATCATGGCGGGATTTGTCGACGCCCATGTGCATTACCCGCAGACCGCGATCATCACCAGCTGGGGCAAGCGGCTGATCGACTGGCTGAACAGCTATACCTTCCCGGAGGAGATGCAGTTTGGCGACCGTGCCTATTCCGATGAAATCGCCAACCGTTATTTGGATCTGACTGCCGCCCACGGCACCACCACGGTTTGCAGCTATTGCACCATACACCCCGAAAGCGTGGACGCGTTTTTCACCGCCGCCCAGGCGCGCGGGCAGCGGGTGGTTGCGGGCAAGACCTGCATGGACCGCAATGCGCCGGAAGGGCTGCGGGACACGGCGCAGTCAGCCTATGACGATAGTGACGCGCTGATCGGGCGCTGGCACGGGGTGGACCGGCTGGAATATGCCATCACCCCGCGGTTCTCCCCCACCTCCACCCCGGAACAGCTGGAGGCGATGGGGGCGCTGTGGGCCAAGCACCCGGAATGCCTGATGCAAACGCATCTGAGCGAACAGACCGACGAGATCGAGTGGGTGAAGTCGCTTTTTCCGCAGGCCCGCGATTATCTGGACACCTATGAAGAGTTCGGCCTGTTGGGCGCCAAGGGGCTGTATGGCCACGCCATTCACCTGGAAGAGCGCGAGCGGCACAGGCTGCGGGACTACGGCGCGGCGCTGATCCATTGCCCGACGTCGAACACTTTCATCGGCTCCGGCCTGTTCGACACGGCCGGGCTGATGGCGGAGGGGCAGCGGATCGGCCTTGCCACCGACACCGGCGGCGGTTCCAGCTTTTCGATGCTGCGCACCATGGCGGCGGCTTATGAGATCGGCCAGCTGCGCGGCACCCCGCTGCACGCGGTGCAGCTGCTGTGGCTGGCGACCCAGGGCTCGGCCACGGCGCTGCGGATGGAAGGCAAGATCGGCAATATCGCGGCAGGCATGGAGGCGGATCTGGTAGTGCTGGATCTGGCCTCCTCCCCGGCCATCGCCCAGCGGTCCGCGCGGGCCGAAGACATTTGGGAAGCGGTGTTCCCGACCATCATGATGGGCGATGACCGGGCCATTGCCGAGGTCTGGATCGGCGGAAGCCGGGTTTAGGAGAGGCGCTGGCGCGCCTCTGCCTCCGGCGGGGATATTTGAAGCCAGAAGAAGGGGCTGTCTCTCAATCCATCAGGCGCTGCGCCAGCTGCCCATGGCGTTCGATCAAGCGCGGCAGGTCGAGGGTAGTGACTTCGCCATTGCGGATGATCTGCTTGCCCTCGGCAAACAGGTGCTTGACCTGGGTTGGGCCGGCCAGCAGCAGCGCGGCGGCGTCCCAGCTGCCGCTGGAGACGATGCCACGGGTGTCCCAGACGGCGATATCGGCGCGCTTACCTGGCTCCAGGCGGCCGCAGTCGGGACGGCCCAGCACATCGGCGCCGCCGCGAGTGGCGATCTCCAGCGCCTCATAGGCGCTCATCGCGTCAGCCCCGTTTGCCACCCGTTGCAGCAGCATGGCCTGGCGTGCCTCCGCTGCGAGGCTGGCCATGTCGTTGCTGGCGGAACCGTCCACGCCCAGTCCCACCGGCACGCCTGCATCGCGCATAGCGCGCACCGGCGCGATGCCGCTGCCGAGGCGGCAGTTGGAACAGGGGCAATGAGCCACGCCGGTGCGGGTTCTGGCAAAGAGATCAATCTCTTGCGCGTCAAGCTTGACGCAGTGGGCATGCCAGACATCATCGCCGGTCCAGCCCAGCTCCTCGGCGTATTGGCCGGGGCGGCAGCCGAAGCAGGCTTCAGAGTAGGCGATATCCTCGTCGTTTTCGGCCAGGTGGGTGTGCAGCATTACGCCCTTGTCGCGGGCCAGCAGGGCGGCATCGCGCATCAGTTCGCGGCTGACGGAGAACGGCGAACACGGCGCTAGGCCGACCCGGCACATGGAGCCTTCTTCCGGGTCGTGGAAGGCGTCCACGACCCGGATCATATCGTCAAGAATGGCTCGCTCTTCCTCGACCAGGCTATCGGGCGGCAGGCCGCCATCGCTTTCGCCGATGCTCATGGCGCCGCGGGTGGGATGAAAGCGCAGGCCAACCTCACGGGCGGCATGGATGGTGTCCTCCAGCCGGGCGCCGTTAGGGTAGAGATACAGGTGGTCGGAGCTGAGCGTGCAGCCAGACAGCGCCAGTTCAGCGAGGCCGAGCTGGGCGGAGACGAACATCTCGTCGGGACCAAAGCGCGACCAGATCGGATACAGTGTCTGAAGCCAGCCGAACAGCAGCGCGTCCTGTCCGCCGGGCACCGCGCGGGTCAGGTTCTGGTAGAGGTGATGATGGGTGTTCACCAGCCCGGGAGTGACAACGCAACCGCGGCCGGAGACCACATCGCCATTGGTCTGCAGCCCCTGCCCCACGGCAGCGATCACACCGCCGCGGATCAGCACATCAGCGCCATGCAGCACACGGCGGCTGTCGTCCATCGTCAGGACGGTATCAGCGTTTTGTATCAGGATCTCTGTCATATCCACACACTCCAATAGACAGCCCGCTTCATGGGAATGTGTGATCGGCCGATGGAAAACGGGCGAAGAACCGGCCTGTTTGGAAACTACAGGCCAGGGCGGCCAGTTTCAACCCGTTTGCGTCTGGCGCAGCAGGTCCAGGGCGGCAGCGTGGATCTCCGCATTGGCCGCAGCCAGGGCCCGGCCGCCATTGTGGGCCGGGTTGCCGTCCCAATCAGTCACGATCCCGCCCGCGGCCTGGATCACCGCAATCGGCGCCTGGATGTCATAAGCGTTGAGGCCCGCCTCGATCACCAGATCCGCCTGCCCTGCCGCTACCAGCGCATAGGCATAGCAATCCATGCCATAGCGCGTCAGCTTGGCTTGCGCCGCGACGCGTTCAAAACCTGCACGCTCTTCCGCGGTTCCGACCTCAGGGAAGGTGGTGAACAGGATTGCATCCGACAGCGCCGCTGTGCCGCGGGTCCGCAAAGGCATTTCACCCAGCGGACCGGTCATCGCGGCAATCTCTGCCCCGCCGCAGAAACGCTCGCCAGTATAGGGCTGGTCAATCACGCCCAGGAACGGGCCGTTTTCATCCGCCAGCGCAATCAGCACCCCCCAGGTTGGGGTGCCGCTGATGAAACCGCGGGTGCCGTCGATCGGGTCCAGAACCCACGTCCGCCCGGATGTGCCGGACGCGGAGCCGAATTCTTCTCCCAGAATTCCGTCATGCGGGCGCAGCTCCGCCAGCACTGCCCGCATCGCCTGTTCAGCGGCGCGGTCGGCAACCGTGACCGGATCAAAGCCCCTGTCGAGCTTGTTCTCGGCGGTCAGGGCAGATGTGCGGAAATGCGGCAGGATGGCACCGCGCGCGGCGTCCGCCATCCTATGTGCTACGTCAAGATCGGTGAGTGCGGCCTGTGTCATAGCCTGACCGGTGCCATCCGGTGCTTCAATTTGCAAGCGCAAAACCCGCGATTGCCGGTCTTGCGCTGCTCAGGTGTCTTGGCCGTTGTCCGGATTTCAGGCGACGTCGCTCAGCACCCGCGCCAGTTCAAACAGGCGGCGGCGCTGGTTTTCCGGAATTGCATAATAGGAACGCACTAGGTCCAGTGCTTCTTTATCTCCCATCAGGTCTTCCGGCACGGATGCTTTTTCCGCAGGCGCCTTGCCCTCTTCCTGCAGCCCTTCGAAGAAGAAACTGACCGGAACCTCCAGGGCGTCGGAAATATCCCAGAGCCGGGAAGCGCTGACCCGGTTTGCACCGGTTTCATACTTCTGAATCTGCTGGAATTTGATGCCGACCTGTTCGGCGAGTTGCTGCTGCGTCATGCCGATCAGCCACCGGCGGTGGCGGATGCGCTTTCCCACATGCACGTCAACGGGATGAGCCATGCGTTTCTCCTAGTCTCATAAATCCGGTCGTTACCCGGACCGCTTTTCCTATAACCTGTTCTGGCAGTTTTAAACTTTGCCGGAAACCGGGTTCCCCATCAGAGCGATCCAAGCTCAACCTCTAAGTAAAAGTGTACAACCCTTACGGTTGATTGCAAGACTGCCGTCGCCTGGAACAGGGGCCGGAATGTCAACCACATGATTTCAAATATCATTTTTCTAAAGGTTTTGTTGCCAAGCAGCTGGCGATCACGTACCTCCCCAGAAATAGCGAGGTGTGTTCTGCTTCCGAACACCGCCAGTGTCGACGTGCGAATCACTCGGATTCCCGCAGAAGGTGAGGAGAAATCATGCAAGCCTTTCAAGTTTCCGCTATTGGCAAACCCGCGGCTTTGACGCAGGCAGCCTGCCCGCGCCCCGGCCCCGGACAAGCCGCTGTCGACCTGCGCGCCTGCGGCTTGAATTTCGCCGATCTCCTCATGATGAAAGGCACTTATCAGGACACACCGGAGCCGCCGTTTACCCTGGGACTGGAAGCTGCAGGGGTGGTCACATCGCTCGGCAGCGGCTCTGAGGGGTTTACAGCCGGCGACCGGGTGGCAGTTTTCAGCGGCGCGGGCGGGCTGGCAGAAGCCGGGGTATTTGACACGGAGCGGCTGATCCGCATCCCCGATACCATGAGTTTCGAACATGCCGCCGCCATGCAGATCGCCTATGGCACCAGCCATATGGCGCTGGATCATTGCGCCCGGCTTCAGCCAGGCGAAACCCTGCTGGTCACGGGCGCGGCGGGCGGTGTCGGGCTGACGGCGGTGGAAATCGGCAAGCTGATGGGGGCAACGGTGATTGCCCAGGCCCGCGGCCGGGACAAACTGGAGGTGGCGGCAGCCGCCGGTGCGGACCACCTGATTGACGCCGGCGAGGACCTGCGCAGCGCGGTAAAGGCACTGGGCGGGGCCGATGTGGTCTATGACGCAATCGGCGGTGATGTCTGGAAGGCGGCTTTCCGCTCTGCCAATCCCGGCGCCCGGCTGCTGCCGGTGGGCTTTGCCGGCGGCGAGGTGCCGCAGATCCCTGCCAACCATCTGCTGGTGAAAAACCTGACGGTGATCGGCTTCTATCTGGGCGGCTACATGAAATTCCGCCCCGAGGCGGTGCGCCGGTCGTTTGAGACGCTGTTTGCCTGGCACGGCGAGGGCCGGATAAAGCCGCATATCAGCCACACGCTGCCGCTGGCGCAGGCCACCGAGGGGCTGGAGCTGCTGCGCAGCCGCAAATCCACCGGCAAGGTGGTGATCACCATGGGCGGCAGCTGACGCGCTGTCCCCGTCCCGCCAAAGGCGGGGCAGCTCCCGCCCGCTGACAGCGCATTTTTGCAAAATGCACCGCAGCCGTTGGGCCAGGCTCAGCGCCTGCGGGCGCGGGAGTTCCGCCCTGCCCGCCTGCACCAACGCTTTTCCTGGTGGAGAGCATTGCCGCAGCTTTCCGCCCGCCAGTATTTCAGCTGGCGGCCCGCAGCGGCGTGGCCCACAGCCCCTGGAAGCCCTGCCGGATAAACTCCGCCAGTTCCTCGACGTAAGGGGCATGCACGCGCTCCGCTCCGTAGAGATTGATGTGCTGCATCGGCAGCTCCGGCAGGCCGCTGCCCTGGGGAATCAGCTCCTGATAAGACGGCTGGGTCCCTTCCAGCAGCACCCCCGCGGCCAGATCGGCGCTGACGGTTGCCTCGACCGTGCGGTCGGAATCGCTGTCCAGCGCCATTTCCCATTCGATGCCGGCCTCATCCAGCGCGGCCGTGGCCACCGGGCGGAAACTGCAATTGCGGCAAAAGCCAAGCCGCAAGGGACGCTGCCGCCAGACTGACCCGCCGGGCGCGCCGACCCAGCGCAGCGGCATGCTGTGAATGGTCTCGCCGCCCTCACCCGCGCCGGTCTCCGTCGTCAGGATCAGGTCGAAGGCACCGCGCGCGAACTCGGTCTTGAGATCGCGGGTGTTAGAAGTGCAGAGGTTCACATTGACCCGCGGATAGCTGAGGTTGAACCGCTTCAGCACCTGCGGGATCACCGGGTGCACCACATCATGCGGCACCCCCAGCAGCACCTCGCCCTCAAACGCCTGATCGGTCAGCCGGCTGATCACCTCATCATTCAGCGCCACCATCTTACGGGCATAGCCCAGCATCTGCTCGCCCTCGGCTGTCAGCGCAATGGTGCGCCCGGACCGGTCCAGAAGGTCCAGCCCCAAAAGCTCCTCCAGCCGTTTCATCTGCATCGAGACCGCCGACTGGGTCAAATGCAGGAAACCGGCGGCACGGGTCACCCCGCCGTATTCCGCCACCGCCACAAAAGAGCGGAGCGTGGTGATATCGAGATTTCTTACCATCACAGAACCTGATTCATTGGATCAAAAACATTCGTTTTTAAAATATGGCACACAGGCCCATATTCATCAACACAATTGATCACCCAGAAGGGATGCATCACAAACGCAACTGAAGGACCAAGCCCATGACCCTCGCGACCTCAAACTGCACCACCTCTTGCCACAGCGCCAAGCCGCAGCTGTCCCTGACCGCCCGCCTGCGGCTGCACATGGCGGCCTGGCGCCAGCGCCGGCAGCTGGCGCGGCTGGACGCCCGCGCGCTGGAGGATATCGGCGTGACCCGCGCCCAGGCAGACGCAGAGGCCCGCGGCGGGTTTTGGAAGGCGCCGGATCACTGGAGTTTCTGATCAGGTTGCACGCCTGTTCACAGCCTCTTTGCAGACGGGCCGCGGCCTTGCGGCCCGTTTGGTTGTTTTTCATGTATTTCTTTGTCTGAAATACTTGAACCGAACTCCGCTTCACCCGATATTTGGCAGGAAAGCTGCCGCCCGCGGTCCCGTTCGTGTGCCGGCAGCGAGGGAGTAGACCACGGAGACCATTCAATATGGCACAATTCGACACCATCCGCTCTGCCGCCGGCGCCCGCGCCCAGCAGATTGACGAGGGCCTGCGCGCCCATATGAACAAAGTCTATGCCACCATGTCGGCAGGCACGTTCATCACCTTCCTGGCCGCCTGGGCAATTGCAGGCCTGGCCGTGACCACTGATCCGGCAACCGGCAGCAAGGCCTTCACCCAGATCGGCTATGCGCTTTATGCTTCGCCGCTGAAATGGGTCATCATGTTTGCGCCGCTGGCCTTCATTTTCGGCATTGGCGCTGCTGCCAACCGCATGTCCGCGGCCGGCGTGCAACTGCTGTTCTATGTCTTCGCAACCGTGATGGGCCTGTCGATCAGCTCGATCTTTCTGGTCTTCACCGGCGAAAGCATCGTGCAGGTCTTCCTGATCACCTCCATCGCCTTTGCGGGCCTGTCGCTGGTGGGCTACACCACCAAGAAGGACCTCAGCGGCATGGGTTCCTTCCTGATCATGGGCCTGATCGGCCTGATCGTGGCCTCGATCGTCAACATCTTCCTGGCCTCTTCGGCGCTGGCCTTTGCGGTTTCGGTGATCGGCGTGCTGATCTTTGCGGGCCTCACCGCCTATGACACCCAGCGGATCAAGAACGATTACCTGCAGATGGCCCATTCCGGCGATCAGGAGTGGCTGGCGAAATCCGCGATCATGGGCGCCCTCAGCCTCTACCTGGACTTCATCAACATGTTCATGATGCTGCTTCAGCTGCTTGGTAACCGCGAATAAGCGCAAGCCGAATTCCAACACAGCGAGGGGCGGATCACAGCGATCCGCCCCTTCTTCTTTTTGAACCATAATAAAAAGGGGCAGACCCATGAAAATCATTGAAATCAAAACCGGCGAGGCGCACCGCTTGCTGCCGCTGCTGCAGGATCTGCACGCTCTGCACGCCGCCTATCAGCCAGAGCGCCACATTCCGGCGCCGGGAAGCGAGGCGCTGGCCGCCTGGCTGCGGGAGTGGCTGGAAGAGGAACAGGTCTGCGCGCTGGCGGCAGAGAGCCCGCAGGGCAAGCTGCTGGGCTACGCGGTCTATGAGCTGCAGCACCGCCCTGCCCTGCCGGTCCGCCCGGCAGAAACGCGCGCCATGCTGCATCACATCTCTGTCACCGAGGCCTGGCGCCGGATGGGGGTCGGCAAAGCGCTGGTCGAAGCCATGAAGGCAAGGGCGCTGGACGCGGGCGCCACCGTGATCGCCGCGACCTATGCCCCCTTCAACACCGCCTCAGCGGCGCTGATGAAGGGCATGGGCATGGAACCGGTGCTGACAATGGCAGAATGGCGCCGCTGACCTCAGGAACCCCCGTCCGAGCAATCCAGCCCGGCGGACAGCGCAATTGTGCCGCGGCGGCTGGAGACCTCGCGGACTTCGCCGTCCGGGCGGCAGCCGGAGGCCCGGCTGACGAGGTCGAGAAACTCTGCCTGCGGGATCGCTGGCAGGCTGGGAACAGCGCTGTTATCCGGCACACTCAGCATTGCCATGCCGGCGCTGCCGGAGCGGACCAGGCAGAGGGCCAGATCCCGCCCCTGCAGCTGCACGATCTTGTCGATAACAGCGCGGTCCGGCGCGGCCGGTTCCGCCGCCTTATGCAAGGCGGGCGGCGTGGCGTGCAGATGCACTGCCGCGACCGGCGGCGGCGGCGGGACCGCTGTTGCCGCATCAAAGGAACTGGACACCGGCGCCCCGGCGGCGGCCATCATTGCCGCAAACAAATAAACCCTCACAGCACATCCACCCGTCTGTTCATTAACCCACGGCAGCAACCTGGGCGCGGAATGCGGCGCAAACATGCCGTAATGCGGGACGCCGCGCGAAAACCACCCGGCATTTTCAGACAATTCAAGAGGCTTCCGGCGGCAGGACTGCGCCCGGAAACAGAAAACGGGCCGCGGCAGCCGCGACCCGTTTTCAGAAAATCTATCCCAAAGGAAGGCTTACTTGATTTTGCCTTCTTTGTACTCGACGTGCTTGCGCACAACCGGGTCGTATTTGCGCACGACCATTTTCTCGGTCATGGTGCGTGCGTTTTTCTTGGTCACATAGAAGTGGCCGGTGCCCGCGCTCGAGTTCAGGCGGATCTTGATGGTGGTCGGCTTCGCCATGGTGCTTCTCCTGCGTCCGAAAAGGCAGGGGCCTCTCGGTAAATTCCTATCTGAAGCCCGGCTTTTACCCGCCCTGTGCTGCAAGTCAACAGCCAAATCGCCCGGAAGCCGCCGCCAAGGGCCAATTCTGCCAGCCAGGCGGCGGAATTGGGGTTTACAACTGCTTTCCCCCTGTTGGGACGCGGTGAAACGTAGCCTTACCCGCCGTTTGCCCCATTTCAATGGCTGAACCAGCCGCACCACAGCCCAAGGGCCTTGCCGATGCCTGAGCACAGGGAGACCAGCCAGACAGATCCGCAGCCGAATCCTCTGGTGCGGGCGGTGGCCGGGCTGGCGGTTTCCCTGCAGCACAAGCTGCTGGCTGCCTTTCTGACCGGCACCGCGCTGGTGATCCTGCTTGCCGTTCTGGGGCTTCAGACGTTGCAGCAGGCAAATGAACGAACCCGCCTTCTGATCCGCGATCAGCAGCAGATCGCAACCTACAACCGCATCTATCAAAGTGCAGGCGACACCATGGTATTTGCCCTGTCCAGCAAAACCGGGTCTCCTGGACGGATGGGGGTGCCCTCTGCGCAGGCCCTGAACGAAGCCAATGACCTGACGGTGATCATCGCCCGTTACGCACGGAAAGTGGAGCGGCAGAAGCTGCCAAAGGATCCCCGGCTTGCGGACCTGCAGAGAACCGCAAACCGCCTGCCGGGGGTGGCAGCAGACCTCGTGCAGGCGCGCAGGTCGGGTGAGATGGCCAAGATCGCGGAGCTGGTCGATAAGCAATTCACCCCGATCGCCCTGAGCCTGCAACGCGATGCCTATACAATCGCCAGAGACATCGAAACCCGGATGAACCGGCGCGCACAGGAAACCGCCAGAGCCTACGGGCGCGCCCGCGCCCTGGTCATCGGGGCCAGCGTGGCAGCGGTTCTTTTGTCGCTGCTGGCGGGCTATGCGATTTCCTCCTCCGTGCTCTGGCCGGTGGAGCAGATCGGCCGCACACTGAGTTCCGTCGCCTCCGGGAATTTCACGGCCCGGGCCAATGTCCCCAACGGGGATGAATTCGGCGGGCTGGCACGGAATGTGAACAGCATGAGCCGCGAACTGGGCATGCTGTACGAGGAGGTCAACGCCCAGAAGGAGGAGCTGCAGTCCTGGAACAGCCAGCTGGAGCGCAAGGTGGCACAGCAAGTGGCAGAGCTGGAACGGACCAGCCGCCTGCGCCGTTTCCTGCCAGAGCCGGTGGCGGCGATGATCGTGAATGCGGGTGAGGGCAGCACCCTGCTGAACAGCCGGCGCCGCACCGTGACGGTTCTGTTTGCCGATCTGCGCGGCTTTACCGCCTATGCCAGCGCGGTTGCTCCTGAACAGGTGATCGCCGCGCTCAACGCTTTCCATCAGGCCTCTGGCCCGCTGATTGAGAACGCCGGCGGCACGCTGGAGCGGTTTTTGGGCGACGGCCTGCTGGTATTGTTCAACGCGCCGCTGCCCTGCGAGGACCCGGCCAGACGGGCGCTGGCCCTGGCACAGCAGATGCAAGCGGTCTTTCCCGCGGCGATGCGTCCCTTTCAAACCGGCGGCAGCCGGATCGGCCTCGGGATCGGAATTGCCACTGGCGAGGCAACAACCGGCCAGATCGGCTTTGAGGGGCGGCTGGATTATGCCGCGATTGGCGCCGCGCCGAATCTGGCAGCCAGGCTTTGCGGCAAGGCGGGCAGCGGGCAGATCCTGCTGTGTGAAACCACAGCCCGGGCCCTTGGCGCGGGCCTGCAAAAGGCCGGTGTGTTCGACCTCAAAGGTATTCCCGGGCCGGCAACCGCGTATGAACCGGAGAAACGCGCAGAAGGCCTGTAAGCCGGATCCTGTCCCCCCTGCCCCGTAAGGCAGGGCTCGACGGCCATTCATCTAGGCGGCGCATTGCTGCGCCGCTCAAGCTGCCAACCCGGTCCCTCTCGGCTGAAGCGAACCTAGCGGCGGTTTTCCGGCGGACCGGAACCTGCCCGCGCGGGGACCCTATTTGGCATTGCTCCCGGTGGGGCTTGCCGTGCCGCCCCTGTTGCCAGGGGCGCGGTGGGCTCTTACCCCACCGTTTCACCCTTACCAGCCCGGAGGCTGGCGGTCTGTTTTCTGTGGCGCTTTCCGTCGGGTTTCCCCGCCCGGGCGTTACCCGGCACCGCTGCTTCATGGAGTCCGGACTTTCCTCGCGGAGCTTGCGCCCCCCGCGGCCATCCAGCCTTCTGCGCGGCCGCAGGCGTAGGAACATTGGCTCTCGGCGTCAAGCGGATAGTTTAGCGAAGGGGCGCTGCCCCTCTTGGCCTGGCGGCCAATTCACCCAGGGATATTTTCAGCCGGATGAAGAAGGGATCCAGCCTTCTTCTGGCCCAAATATCCCGGAGCGCGAGGCAGAGCCTCGCAAAATACCGGCCCTTAGCAGACCAGCGGGTGCAATGGCAGGAAATCCTCAGCCGAAAGCGGCCCGCGCGCCCAGGGCCGGAACCGCAGCCGAACGGCCGTCAGAAGCGTTTGGTCGTCTGCCGGGGCCGTGAAACCAGCTGCGGCGGCGGCTTTGCGAAAGCTTGGAAAGGCCACTGGCCCCGGCCAGGGTGCGCCAGCCCCGTCCGCAGCCAGGCCTTGCCGGGCCAGCCGCGCCCAGTCGAACCGCGGGCCCGGATCGAACTTGCGTCCGGGCGCCATGCAGGAATGGCCGATCACCCCCGCAGGCGGGATGCGCCAGCGCTGCATGACGCCGCGCATCAGACCTTCGAGCGCCGCCATCTGCAGCGCGCTGAACGGATGGCTGCCAAGGTTATCCAGTTCGATGCCGACGGAGCGGGAGTTGATGTCCCCCTGGCCGCGCCACTCTCCGGCTCCGGCGTGCCAGGCGCGGCTGTCTTCGGCCACCATCTGCCAAAGCGCGCCATCCGCGCCGATCAGATAATGGGCCGAGACTTCTGCCACAGGGTCGCAGAGCCGTTCCAACGCGGCCTGCGCGCCATCCATGGCAGTGTAGTGCAAAACGATCAGGGACGGCTTCAAACCGTCCCTGCGCGGCCCGAAATTCGGGCTGGGGTGCCAGATTGCACCCGGCTGGTCAGGCTGGCGCGGATCCGCTGCCATCAATCCTGCACGGCAAGCCGGTAGGGCGCCGGGTCCCAGCCGCAGGCAAAACCGTCACCGTCCGGGTCCAGGGCCTTGCGGTCCCGCTGCGGGCCTCCGGCCTCAAGGAAGGCAACCTGGGCCTGATCGGGAGAGGCGAATTCTGCGCAGTTGCGCTTGCTGCGGGCCTGCAGGTTGATGCCAGCCCGGCTGTAGACGCGCACGCCTTTGGGATTGGAAGTGCTGAGCGCATAGCGGACGATGTTGGGCCCCGCGCCCTCTGTCCGTTGCGGCACCGCCACTGGCTGCACCTGCTGGTACTGCGCCCGCTGGCGCTCCAGCCGGGCGGCATCGCTTTCGATTGACTGACGGGCCGAGACCGCCTGGAAATCATTCTCATCCGAGATACCGGCATTGCCAGCCAGTTCCGGTGCCGGGTTGGAGGGGCTGGCCTGAAGCGGCGCAACGCCCGAATTGGCCTGAGAGGCCGCCAGGGCGGCCGCGGCCTCGCGGGCGATATCCTCATCGGTGACGGCAGCCGGGGCGGCCGGTGCCGGCGCAGGCGTTGAGGGCGCAAAGGTTCCCGCCGCAGCAACAGATCCGGGGCTGCGCGGTGCAGGAGAGACCTGGAACGGCTCGGAAGAAACCCGTGCGGGCGGCACCAGCGGTTCGCCGGTGATGGTCGTTCCGGCGGCCGGCGGCGGCGCAAAGGGGTCGCCGTCGATGCCAACGCCTGCGGCGCTGTCCGGAACCTGGGGGGAACAGGCAGCCATAACCAGAAGGCTGCCTGCGGCGGCGTAAGATGCGAATGCGCGCATGGGGTACCTGTCAGCTCTGCTCAATTGCTTGCGCAGAGGTTTACCACCATTGCTGCGGCTTGGCTACAAAGCCGGCCGCATTCTCCAGCGCATAGGCAGTGTTCAGCAGATCACCCTCTTCCCAGGGCTTGCCGATCAGCTGCAGGCCCAGCGGCAGGCCTTGGGCATCCAGCCCTGCGGGCACCGCAACCCCCGGCAGGCCTGCCAGGTTCACAGTGACTGTGAACACGTCATTGAGGTACATCTGCACCGGATCCGCGTCCTTCATCTCGCCCAGGCCAAAGGCCGCGGACGGGGTGGCGGGGGTCAGGATCGCGTCGACACCAGCGGCAAAGACGTCCTCGAAGTCCTTTTTGATCAGGGTGCGGACGCGGCGGGCGCGGTTGTAGTAGGCATCATAGAAACCTGCCGACAGAACATAGGTGCCGACCATCACCCGGCGCTGCACCTCGTGACCGAAGCCCTCGGCGCGGGTCTTCTCGTACATTTCGGTGATGCCGTCGCCCGCTTCCAGCGTGGCGCGGCGGCCGTAGCGGACACCGTCATAACGCGCCAGGTTCGACGACGCCTCAGCCGGGGCAATCACGTAGTAGGCGGGCAGCGCATACTTAGTGTGGGGCAGCGAGATATCGACGATCTCAGCACCGGCTGCTTTCAGCATCTCGGCGCCGTCGGTCCACAGTTTTTCGATCTCGCCCGGCATACCGTCCATGCGGTATTCCTTGGGGATACCGATTTTCTTGCCCTTGATGTCGCCGGTCAGCATCGCCTCGAAATCCGGCACCGCCAGTTCGGCAGAGGTCGAATCCTTGGGGTCGTGGCCGCACATGGCTTCCAGCATGATGGCAGCATCGCGCACCGATTTGGTCATCGGGCCTGCCTGATCCAGCGAGGACGCAAAGGCGACAATGCCCCAGCGCGAGCAACGGCCGTAGGTCGGCTTGATGCCGACAGTGCCGGTGAAGGCCGCGGGCTGGCGGATCGAGCCGCCAGTGTCGGTGCCGGTCGCCGCCAGGCAGAGGTCGGCCGCCACAGCAGAGGCGGAACCGCCGGAGGAGCCGCCCGGGGTCAGCTGGGCGTCGTCATTGCCGCGGCGCCAGGGGCTGACCGCATTGCCGTAGACGGAGGTCTCATTAGAGGAGCCCATGGCGAACTCATCCATGTTCAGCTTGCCCAGCATGACGGAGCCCGCGTCTGCCAGCTTCTGGCTGACGGTGGATTCATACTCCGGCTTAAAGCCTTCGAGGATCTTCGAGGCCGCCTGCGAGGGCACGCCCTTGGTGCAGAACAGGTCCTTGATGCCGATCGGCAGGCCGCACATGGAGGGAGCATCGCCCGCCTTGATGCGGCCGTCCGCAGCCTTGGCGCGTTCCATCGCCAATTCAGGCGTTTTGTGTACAAAAGCATTGAGCGCATCAGCCGCATCGATTGCCTTGAGGCAGGCCTCGGTAAGCTCGACGGAGGTGGTGTCGCCCTTGCGCAGCGCGTCGCGGGCCTCTGCCAGGCCCAGTTTGTTCAGATCGCTCATGTCTTTCACTCCACGACTTTGGGCACTGCGAAGAAACCTTCGCGGGCGTCCGGCGCATTGGCCAGAACCTTGTCCTGCTGGCCGCCGTCGGTGACTTCGTCCACCCGGCGCTTCAGGCGCTGCGGGGTGACAGAGGTCATCGGCTCGACGCCCTCGACATCCACCTCGTTCAGCTGCTCGATGAAGCCCAGGATATTGTTGAACTCGTCTGCCAGCGCCGGCAGAGCGTCGTCCTCGACCTTGATCCGGGCCAGTTTGGCCACCTTGGCGGCGGTGCTTTGGTCAATCGACATGGAAACCCTCATCTGGTGTTGGCTAGGCATTTACCGCCGCACCGTCCGCGCTGCAAGCCTGCGGACGAACCCCATGCAGCACAGTATGCCATTTTTTCCTTGCACTTTCCGGACCGCGCCACTCAACCTCCACAGGCAAGCCCCCGCTCCATATCAAAGCCAGGGCGCGGCAGATGTATTTAAGTATTTCATTCGGAGTTAAAGATGACCGTCTTTTCCACAGGCAAGAAGAACAACAGCGCCGCCTTCCGGGATATTGCCCCCGGCCATGACATCTGGCGCGATGCGGGCGGCACCGACACGCTGGTGCTGCATAGCCACACGGGGCCTTTTCTACCGCCCGCCTGGCAAATCAAGGCCAGCCAGGAAGGGCTGACGGTGACCAGCTGGGATGATTCCTCGCTGCTGATCGAGGGGGACCATGCCAGCGGCGAAGGCGCCGAGTTCATCAAGCATAAGATCACCGCCTGGAAAGACGGGCAGAAACAGACGGAAACGGCGCTGCTGGAAATTGTGACCGGCCGGGAAGCCGTCTCAGCCCTGACGGTTGACGGGACACTGGACAGCCACGCCGCCATCATCGCCGATGGCCGGGACGATGTGATCCGGGCGCCGTCGGCGGGAACGGCCGGAGCGGGTTTCAGCGAAATTTATGGCAACGGCGGAAACGACAGCATTACCCTGTCCGATACCTTCCAGTTCAGGGCTTTTGGCGGCGGCGGGCATGACATCCTGCGCGCCCAGGGCAGCCCGGATACAGTGCTGGCCGGCGGGCGCGGCCGGGACACTTTGATTGGTGCCGCCGGGGATGATCTGATGCATGGCCAAAGCGGCGCCGACCTGATGCGCGGCGGCCGCGGCGATGACACGTTGAACGGCGGCAACGGCGAGGACACGCTCAGAGGCGGCGCGGGCGATGATGAGCTGTCGGGCGATTCATTCGGCTTTGGCCTGCGCAACAGTATTCGCGACCGGCTGCATGGCGGCGCCGGAAACGACACGCTGCACGGCGGATCGGACCGGGATGTGCTGACAGGCGGCTCCGGCGCGGATGACTTTATGTTCCAGACAGGCGCCGGTCCGCGGACGGACATCATCACCGATTTCAATGCCGCAGAGGACCGCATCTTTCACGACAACCACACCTCCCCCGGCCGCTACAGCGTGCGCCACGATGACGGAGACACTTTCCTGCGCTTTGGCGGCAATACCTTTGCCATCCTGCGGGACGTGGAGCTGACGCTGGCCGAGATTGACCTGAACAGCTGGTAGCCCAGGGCAAAGGATTGAGCCGGGCCGCCGCGGGTTCCAGCAACTGTATTTCTCAGGTGACCTGAGAAATACAGTTGCTAGAATTTCAGAAACGGTTCAACGGGAGGAATAACATCATGAAGATCATCTGGCTCGGCCACGGGTCGTTCCGCATCGAGACCAGCGGCCAGGTGCTGCTGGTGGATCCCTGGCTGACCGGCAATCCTGTGCTGCCGGAAGAGAGCCACGAGGCCGCCATTGCGGGTGCCACCCATATCCTGCTGACCCATGTGCATTTCGACCATGTGGTGGACGTGCTGCCCCTGGCCAAACGGCTGGAAGTGCCGGTAGCGGGGCAATACGACCTGATGGGCCTTTGGGGCGAAACCGAAGGGGTTGAAACGATAGGCTTCAACAAGGGCGGCACCGTGGATCTTGGCGGTGTGAAGGTTGCAATGGTGCCGGCCTCGCACAGCTCCACCTTCAACACCCAGGATGGTCTGCGCACCGGCGGCTCGGAAGTCGGCTACATGCTGATGGCAGAGGGCAAGACGGTCTACCTGTCCGGCGACACCGCGATCATGGCCGACATGGAGTGGATGGGCGATTACTACAAACCCGATGTGGGCATTCTGTCGGCGGGCGGCCATTTCACCATGGACATGAAACAGGCGGCTTATGCAGCCAAGCGGTACTTCAATTTCAAGACGGTGATTCCCTGCCACTACAAGAGCTTCCCGATCCTGGAGCAGGACGCGCAAGACCTGATCGAGGGGCTGCCGGAGGCAGAGGTGATCGAACCGGAAGTGATGAAGGCGATCGAAATCTGACGCAATCAGACTGGCAGCGCCACTCCCGCCCGTCGCCAGATCTGCCTGGCAGATCCGCTCCCGTTGGGCGTGGCGCCGGGCCTGCCGGCCCGGCGCGGACAGGTTTCAGGCCGCCGGTTTCATCTGCGGAACGGTAAACGCCTGCCGTGCCGCGGCCGCCTTCTCCCGGCAGATACAGCCGCGGGCGTGGTCATTGATCAGCCCCATCGCCTGCATGAACGCAAAGACCGTGGTCGGGCCGACAAATTTCCAGCCGCGCTTCTTGAGCGCCTTGGACAGCGCCACGGATTCAGGGCTGGTGGAGGCGGTCTGCGGTTCCGGCAGGTCTTCCGCTTTCGGCTCATAGCTCCAGAAAAACGCGGCCAAAGACCCCGCTTCCGCCACCAGCTCCTGCGCGCGGGCGGCGTTGTTGATCACCGCCTCGATCTTGCCGCGGTGGCGGATGATGCCCTTGTCCTGCAGCAGCCGCTCCACGTCCGCCGCGCCGAATTCCGCCATCTCGTTGAAATCGAATCCGGCAAAGGCGGCGCGGAAGTTCTCGCGCTTGTCCAGAATGGTGCGCCAGCTGAGCCCGGACTGGAAGCTTTCGAGGCAGACCTTCTCGAACAGGCGGATATCGTCGCCCACCGGATAGCCCCATTCCTCATCGTGGTAGCGCAGGAAATCGGGTGCCGAGGCCGCCCAGGCGCAGCGGGGCTGACCGTCGGGGGCCGTGTACAAGCCGCTCATTCGCCGCCCCGCAGGAAATCAAGCCGGGGGTCCATCATTGTGGGCGCAACGCCGATGATTTCCGGCTCCACCACGCCACCGGTCACAAAGGGATCCAGCGCGATGCGGGCGGCCAGTGCGTCCTCGTCTTCGCCCACAGCGAGGATCGCACCGCCCTCGCCATCAGTCATGGACCCGGCAGCAAGGAACACCCCGTCCTCGAACCCCTTCTGCAGCCAGGCCTTGTGGCCGTCAAGAAACTCGGCCAGGCGGCCCTTCTGCTCCGCGAAGGAAAGCAAAATGAAATACATGATTATCTCCCATGGTGAATGTTAGGAAGGGTGATTCCCCTGCAGCTCATCGCGGAGCCACTCCTGCATCAGCGCCACTTCCCGGTTGATGAAGTCCGCATCTCCAAACGCCTGCGCCAGCGCCGCCGCCCCCTGGCTGCGGGCCAGCAGATGCATGGCCAGCGAGTCGGAATTCCCGCCGCAGCCCGCTTCTTCGAACTGGCGGGCCAGCCAGTTGCGGAACAGGGTGAAAACCGCGCTGGCCTGATCCTGCGCCGCGTGATCCAGCTTGCCCAGTTCCGCCACCAGCGTGCCAACGGGACAACCGTAGAGAGTGATCTTAGCCTGGTTGGCGATCAGAATGCGGATGAAACAGGTGATCCGCTGTTCCGGGCCTGCGCCTTCGGCCTGCCAATTGCTCAGCATGGAGCGGGTGCTTGCCATGCGGCGCGCGATCACTGCTTCAAGAATCTCGTCCTTGGTCTTGAAATGATAGTAGAAATTGCCGCGCGAAATACCGACCGCCGCAGCAATATCCGCAAAGGACGCGGCCTCGAACCCGCGCTCATAGAACAGCTGGTCTGCTGCCTCGGCAATCCGGTCTCTGGTAGTTGTCTGCGCCATGCCGCCCCCTAGGACAATTGACCTAATCCTTACTTAGGACAAACGGCCTAATCCGGCAACGGCAAAGTCAGCCGCCCATTAGGCGCTCAGCGTTTCGCTGCAAAGAACGCCTTGAGCAGCGCGCTGGCCTCGGCTTCCGCAATCCCCTCATAGACCTCCGGTGCGTGATGCGCCTGGGGGTGGGAGAATACGCAGGCGCCATGCGCCACTCCGCCAGATTTAGGATCGGAGGCGCCATAGTAGACCCGGCGGATACGGGCAGCGGCGATGGCGGCGGCGCACATCGCACAAGGCTCCAGCGTCACATAGAGGTCGTAGCCCGTGAGACGTTCACTGCCCAGGGCGTCACAGGCCGCACGAATGGTGAGGATCTCGGCGTGGGCGGTTGGGTCGTTCAGCTCGCGGGTGCGGTTGCCTGCCAATGCCGCCACCTGCCCGTCCGGTGCGATCAGTGCGGCGCCCACGGGCACCTCGCCGCGCTCTGCCGCTGCCCGCGCCTCTGCCAGCGCCTTGTCCATATGGGAATTGAAGACCATTTCGTGCAATTGGCTCGCTGCTTGGGGGTTGCCCCTTGAAATCAGGACTTTGCCCAGCACCGCCAGGCAGCGCCCTTCCGCCCCGTCAAACCGGAGGTTTGCCTCCGGCAAAACGGAGCGGGCGCTTCGTTTCCGCCCGCGGCCGGGCGCTGCCCTCACCGCCTTCTTTCATAGGTTCTGGAACGGGCGCGGTCAAACATGCCCGCTTTCGCAAGGCGGCGGAATACTCTATGGCACGGGGCATGAGCAAAACACCTGCATCCCCCAAAGGCAAACCGGCCCCGAAATCCCAGCCCCGCAAGGCCCCCGCAAAACCTGAGGGTGCCGCGCCCGAAGGCGACCGCATCGCCAAGGTGCTGTCGCGCGCCGGCGTTGCCTCGCGCCGCGAGGCAGAGCGCATGATCGCCGAGGGCCGTGTGTCGGTGAACGGCAAAAAGATCGACAGCCCGGCGCTAAACGTGACCGCGGCGGACCGTATCAGCGTTGACGGCCAGCCCCTGCCGGAGGCCGAAGCGCCGCGGATGTGGCTGTATTACAAGCCCACCGGCCTGGTGACCTCGAACAGCGACGAGAAGGGCCGCAAGACGATTTTTGACGAGCTGCCCGAGGACATGCCGCGGGTGATGACGGTGGGCCGCCTTGACCTCAACTCCGAGGGGCTCTTGCTGCTGACCAATGACGGCGGCATCAAGCGCAAGCTGGAGCTGCCCGCCACCGGCTGGCTGCGCCGCTACCGGGTGCGGATCAACGGCCGCCCTAAGGACGAGGATTTTGCCCCCCTGCGCAAGGGCCTGGTGATCGAGGGCGAGAAATTCCAGCCGATGACCGTGTCGCTGGACCGCCAGCAGGGTGCCAATGCCTGGCTGACCGTCGGCCTGCGCGAGGGCAAGAACCGCGAGATCCGCCGCGCGATGGAGGATATCGGCTATAGCGTGAACCGGCTCTTGCGGGTGTCCTACGGGCCGTTCCAGCTGGGCGATCTGAAACCGGGCGGCGTGGAAGAACTGCGTCCGCGCGTGGTGCGCGACCAGCTGGGGCTGGAGCCGGAAGAGGAAAAACCGGCAGGCCGCCCCACCCGCTCCCGCGGCGGCAAGCCTGGCGTCGGCCGCCCGGCGGGCAAGCCCGGCAGCAAACCGGCAGCCAAGGCACCGGGAAAACCTGCCAAACCCGGCGGCAAGCCCGCAGCACCGCGCAGCGACCGCCCCGCCCAGCGCGGCGGCGGCAAGCGTCCGATCGGCAAGAATCCCCGCCGCTGAGCCAATTCCCGCAGACTTCCCCCTAGCAACACCGCCCGCTATCCCCTAGATTTCCAATCAGTTAATCTTCGCTGGCGGTTATGGGGGCCATTTGCGTGCAGAAACTTGCCTATGCTGCCCTGTTGATCCTGATGCTGGGCCTCAGCACCGGCTGGATCGTGGGAGGCTGAGCTGATGGCGCAGCGCTACGGCGGCAAGTACAGCCCGGATGGCAAGAGCGAGGCCAAGGACGCAGGTCCGCAGCCCTCTTTCCGCAATGCGCAGGTAGATCCCGTTGGCATGCGCGCCAACCTGATGTTCCTGCCGCCCGCCCTGCTGACATTGCTGTCCTTAAACGATGGTGCCACAGGGCTGGCGCTGGGGCTGATCGGTGCCGGGCTCTGGACCGGCGGCGCCTTTCTGCTGCGCGAGGGGCTGAAGGCCGAAGCCGCCTATGCCGCCCGCAAGGTGGCGCGCAAACCCGCCCTGCCCCGCAAGATCCTGGCCGCGCTTCTGGCGGGCGCCGGCGCGGCACTGGCTGCGTGGAAAGCCGAGCCCGGCATCCTGATTGCCGCCATCTATGGCGCCGCAGCAGCCGGTTTGCACATCGCTGCTTTTGGCATTGATCCTTTGCAGGACAAGGGCGTCGAAGGCGTTGACGATTTCCAGCAGTCCCGGGTCGCCCGCGCTGTGGATGAGGCGGAACAGAATCTCGCCGCCATGACGGACGCCGCCCTGCGCGCCCGCGACCGCAAGGTCCAGGCCCGGGTGGAGCAGTTCCAATCCATCGCCCGCGACCTGTTCCGCACAGTGGAAGAAGACCCGCGCGACCTGACTGCCGCCCGCAAGTATCTGACCGTCTATCTGCAGGGCGCGCGCGATGCGACAGTGAAATTCGCCGACATTTACAGCCGCAGCCAGGACAGTCAGGCCCGTGCTGACTATCTGGCCCTGCTGGACGATCTGGAGCAGAACTTTGCTGCGCGCACCCGCAAGATGCTGGTGGAGGACCGCACGGATCTGACCATTGAAATTGATGTGCTGCGCGACAGGCTGCAGCGTGAAGGGGTCCATCTGGACCAAAACTGATTAAGGGGAGCCGTTCATGTCTGAAGCCATTCAACAAAAAGCCGCCCAGGCCGAGGCCCTTGTTAACGAGGTCACCGCCATTGAACTGCCAGAGCCTGCAGCCGAGGTGCAGCCGCTGGAACAGGCCGACGCGCCGACCAGCGCAGGGATCCGGCAGCGGATGGACCAGATCGACATGGGCGATACCAACTCAATCATCCATTTCGGCTCTGCCGCGCAGTCTGAACTGCAAACGATCAGCCAGGCCATGCTTGCCGATGTGCGCAACAAGGATGTGGGGCCCGCCGGCGACAGCCTGCGCAATATCGTGACCACCATCCGCGGCTTCTCGGTCTCTGAACTGGACATCCGCCGCAAGCCGACCTTCTGGGAGCGGCTTCTGGGCAAGGCCGCGCCTTTTGCCAAATTCACCGCGCGTTATGAAACCGTGCAGGGGCAGATCGACAAGATCACCGACGACCTTTTGGGCCATGAGCACACGCTGCTGAAAGACATCAAGTCGCTCGATCTTCTCTATGAAAAGACGCTGCAATTCTATGATGAGCTGGCGCTGTACATCGCGGCGGGCGAGGCCAAGCTGGCCGAATTGGATGGCACCGCGATCCCAGCGAAAGAGGCTGAAGTGCAGGCCGCCCCCGAGGACGACCAAGTAATGAAGGCGCAGGAGCTGCGCGACCTGCGCGCCGCCCGCGACGATCTGGAGCGGCGGGTGCATGACCTGAAACTGACCCGCCAGGTCACCATGCAGTCGCTGCCCTCGATCCGGCTGGTGCAGGAGAACGACAAGTCGCTGGTGACCAAGATCAACTCAACGCTCGTGAACACCGTGCCGCTGTGGGAGACCCAGCTGGCGCAGGCGCTGACCATCCAGCGCTCGGCCCAGGCGGCAGCAGCGGTGCGCGACGCCAATGACCTGACCAACGAGCTATTGAAATCCAACGCCGCCAACCTGCGCCAATCGAATGAGATGATCCGCCAGGAGATGGAACGCGGCGTGTTTGACATCGAAGCGGTCAAGCAGGCCAATGCCGATCTAATCGGAACCATCCAGGACAGCCTGCGCATCGCCGATGAGGGCAAGGCCAAACGCGCCGCCGCCGAGGCAGATCTGCAGAAGATGGAAGCCGAGCTGCGCGACACGCTGGCTGCCGCCAAGGCGCGCCGCGACGGGGTTGGCGACACCGCCGCCACCGCGGTGCCGAACTAAGAAAGGCAGCCGGGGTGCGGGCGATCCAGACCATGCGGAAAAGTGCGGCGGCCCTGGCCGGGCTGGCTGCTCTGACCGCTTGCCTGCCTTTTGACCAGGCGGAGTCGCTGGTGCCGCAGGCCCGGCCGGCCTCCTTGCAACCCGCGGCGTATAAACCCTCTGCCGACAGTGAGCAGCTGGCCTATTACTATAATGCCCTGGAGCGCGACCTGCTGACCCGCGGCCTCTTGCGCACCGACGGCGGCGGGCCTGATACGCCCTATGACGCCGAGGATCTGGCCAGAAGCTTTGAGGCGCTGGCCTTTTACGACGAATACGGCGGCGCGGGAATTTCCGGCGGTCTGGGCCGCTGGTCCGGGCCGGTGCGGATCGTGTCCGAGTTCGGGCCGTCCGTGCCTGCCAAACAACGGGCCGCTGACCGGCAATCGGTGACGGAATATGCGGCAAGGCTGGCGCGGATCACCGGCCATCCCGTCAGCACCGTGGCAGCGCGCGCCAATTTCCACGTGATCTTTGCCAGCCTGGACGACAGCGCCTTTGTGGCCGAGCGGGTGCGCGAGCTGCTGCCCTCGATCAGCGCCCGCGACCTGTCGCTGCTGGCGGCGCCGCCGCGCAGCTATTACTGCCTGGTGGTGGCAGGCGGGCCGCAGGGCGATCCGCTGTCCTATAGCCGCGGGGTGGCGCTGATCCGCGCCGAACACCCCGATCTGGTGCGCAAAAGCTGCGTGCACGAAGAAGTCGCGCAAGGCCTGGGCCTCAGGAACGACAGCCCGCAGGCCCGGCCCTCGATCTTCAACGACGACGACGAATTTGCGCTGCTGACCAGCTTTGACGAAAAACTGCTGCAGATGCTGTATGATCCAAGGCTGAAGGCGGGGATGAGCCTGGAACAGGCCCGCCCCCTGATCCGCATTCTCGCCCGCGAGGCGATGGGCCAGGAACTGTAGGCCGCCAAAGTAAGAGGACCTGAAACATGGGTATTTTCGATTTTCTCAAAGGCGAATTCATTGATGTCATTCACTGGGTGGATGACACCCATGACACCATGGTCTGGCGGTTTGAGCGCGAGGGCCATGAAATCAAATACGGCGCCAAGCTGACCGTGCGCGAGGGCCAGGCAGCGGTATTCGTGCATGAGGGTCAGCTGGCCGATGTCTTCACCCCCGGTCTCTACATGCTTGAGACCAACAACATGCCCATCATGACCACGCTGCAGCACTGGGACCATGCCTTCCAGTCGCCGTTCAAGTCAGAGGTGTACTTCGTCGACACCACCCGCTTCAGCGACCTGAAATGGGGCACCAAGAACCCGATCATCTGCCGCGACCCCGAGTTTGGCCCGGTGCGCCTGCGCGCCTTTGGCACCTATACCATCCGGGTGGCCGATCCGGCCCGCTTCCTGACCGAGATCGTCGGCACCGATGGCGAGTTCACCATGGATGAGATCTCCTATCAGATCCGCAATATCATCGTGCAGGAGTTCTCCCGCGTGGTGGCTGGCTCCGGCATCCCGGTGCTGGACATGGCCGCCAATACCGGCGACCTGGGCAAGCTGGTGGCGGCAGAGATTTCCGGCACCCTGGCCGAATATGGCCTGATGATGCCCGAGCTTTACATTGAAAACATCTCGCTGCCCCCCGCGGTGGAGGAAGCGATGGACAAGCGCACCCAGATGGGCGTGCTGGGCGACTTGGGCCGTTACACCCAGTTTTCCGCGGCCGAGGCGATGACCGCAGCAGCCCAAACCCCGAACAGCGGCATGGGCGCCGGCATGGGGATGGGCATGGGCATGGGCATGGCGATGGCCCAGCAGATGGGCAATATGGCAGCGGGTCAGCCCTCCGGTCCCTGGGGCGCCCGTCCCGCCCCCGCTGCCGCCGCACCGGCAGCCCCTGCCGCAGCCCCGCAGGCCGCCCCCGCCGCACCGCCCCCGCCGCCGGTCGAACACGTCTGGCATATCGCGGTGGACGGGCAGACCTCCGGCCCCTTCTCCAAGGCCCGGATGGGGCGGATGGCGCAGGAGGGCACACTGACCCGCGAAACCCATGTCTGGACCCCGGGCCAGGACGGCTGGAAACGCGCAGGCGATGTGATGGAGCTGGCACAGCTGTTCACCATCCTGCCGCCGCCTCCCCCGCCGCCGCCTCCGGCCGGCTGATCTGCTCCGATTAACTCCAACCTCTGCTGCACGACAGGCTTGCTCCCGTGACCATGCCCCCGCCGCCGCCCTCTTCTGCGGCCTCCAACAATGAAGAGAGCCACCGCTTTCCCTGCGAACAATGCGGCGCGGATTATACCTACGACCCGGCCAATGGCACCCTGATCTGCGGCCATTGCGGCCATACGGACAGCATCCGCAGCGGGCCGTGGAAAGGCAGCGCCCTGCAGGAACTGGATTTCCGCGCCGCGGTGGCAGAGCAGCTACCGGAGGCGGAGATCGAAATCACCCGGGTCTCTGCCTGCCCCAACTGCGCCGCGCAGGTGGAATTCGACCCGGACACCCACGCCAAGGAATGCCCGTTCTGCGCCACACCCATGGTGACCGGCACCGGCGAGAACCGGCACATCAAGCCCAAGGGCGTGCTGCCCTTTGCAGTGGAGGAACGCGCAGCGCACAGGGCGATGACGGACTGGCTGGGCGGCCTGTGGTTCGCCCCGAACGGTCTCAGGGAATATGCCCGCAAGGGGCGGCGGATGCAGGGGATCTATGTACCCTACTGGACCTATGACGCCCAGGCCCGCAGCGCCTATACCGGCCAGCGCGGCATCGTTTATTATGTGACCGAGACCTACCAGCAGGACGGCGAGACGAAGACCCGGCAAGTTTCCAAGGTGCGCTGGACGCCGGTCTCAGGCCGGGTGCAGCGGTTTTTCGACGATGTGCTGGTGCTGGCCTCGAACAGCCTTCCCAAGAAATACACCGAGGCGCTGGAGCCCTGGGACCTGGCGCAGCTGGAACCCTATCAGCCGCAGTATCTGGCAGGGTTCCGGGCCGAGGCCTACACCGTGGATCTGGAGGCAGGCTTTGCCGAGGCCGGGCAGAAAATGGACCGGGTGATCGAGCGCGACGTAAGGTTCGACATCGGCGGCGACCGCCAGCGCATCGCCCATATCGACACCAAAGTGTCTGAGGTGACCTTTAAGCACATCCTGCTGCCGGTCTGGCTGGCCGCCTACAAATACCGCGGCAAGACCTACCGTTTTGTGGTCAACGGCCAATCCGGCCGGGTGCAGGGCGAGCGGCCCTACTCAGTTTGGAAAATAGCCCTTGCCGTTCTGCTTGCACTGCTGATCGGTGCCGGCATCGCCCTAGTCGCCAGCCAGCAGTAGCTCCTGCAAATAAGCGGAAGGGGGCGCAGCCGCCCCCTTCCTGAACCGGCCGGTTCCTTTCCCCGGATTCTGAGCCGGAACCCTTGGCCAGCCTCCCTGTCAGCCCTTGCTGATTTCAATCCTGCGGGCGGTCTCCGGCTGCTCCAGCGCCCGTTTCGGCACCGCGATATGCAGCACGCCGTCCTGCATCCGGGCAGAGGCCGCCTGCCCGTCCGCATCCTCCGGCAGGCGGAAGGAACGGCGGAACGCGCCATACTGGCGCTCGCTGAAATACCAGGTGTCGCCTGTCTTCTCGGACTGGGTCTTCTTCTCGCCCCGGATCGTCAGCACCCCGTTGTCCACGGTCAGCTCCACATCCTCCAGCGCAACACCCGGCAGTTCCATGGCGATGTCATAGGCCTCCTGCCCGGAGGACGCCTCGGTTGCCGGAGTCAGCCAGTCGGCGAGCCGGGCGCCAAAGCTGCGGAAAGGATCGTAAAGCGACGGCCAAAAGCCGCCATGTTCGGTTTTTTCCACCATTCTTCATCCTCCTTTCTAGTTTCGGCCCATTTTACCTCTGACGCTGCGGCACCGCCTTGATCCCGCGCAAAACTGTGGCTTGCGCAGGCGGATTACAGTCGCCAGTCTGACCGGCAGCTACCGGAAAGGACTGGATGTGACCCCCGATTTGCCAAGCCTGGACGCCCTGTTCGCCGCCCGCCGCAGCTGCCGCGCCTTCCGTCCGGATCCGGTACCGCGGGCCGTGATCGAGGCCATCCTGCAAACCGCGCAAAAGGTGCCCTCCTGGTGCAATGCACAGCCCTGGAAGGTGACAATCTGCAGCGGTGCGGAGACGGACAGGATACGGGCAGCCCTGCTGCAGGCGGCAGAAGGCGGCGGTCATGACCCGGACCTGCAGTTTCCGGATGCCTATAGCGGCGAATACCAGCAGCGGCGGCGCGACTGCGGCTGGGCGCTCTATGAGGCCGTCGGGGTGCAAAAGGGAGACCGGGCAGGCTCTGCCCGGCAAATGATGGAAAATTACCGGCTGTTCGGGGCCCCGCATTGCGCGGTTCTGTCCTCTCCCGCAGAACTCGGGCCTTATGGCGCGATAGACTGCGGCGGGTTTGTTGCCGCCTTTACCCTGGCGGCGCAAGCGGCTGGTGTCGCAAGCATTCCCCAGGCGGCGGTTGCTTCCTTTGCGCCGCTGCTGCATGGGCTGCTGGACATTCCGGACGACAGGGTCATCCTCTGCGCGGTCTCCTTTGGCTATGCCGATGGGGATAATCCGGCCAATAGTTTCCGCACCAGCCGGGCGGCGCTGGCAGAATTCGCGGACTGGCGCGGCTAAGACAGGACAGGAAGAGAAAATGCGGGCATTGATACAGCGGGTCAGCGAGGCCTCGGTGACGGTAGACGGCGAAATCATCGGGGAAACCGGCCCCGGGCTATTAATCCTGATCTGCGCCATGCATGGCGATACTGAAGCGCAGGCAGACCAGCTTGCGGCCAAGATCTCCAAACTCAGGATCTTCAAGGACGAAAACGGCAAGATGAACCGCTCCGTGCGCGACACCGGCGGCAGCGTCCTGGTGGTCAGCCAGTTTACCCTGGCCGCCGACACCCGCCGCGGCAACCGCCCTGGGTTTTCCGCCGCCGCAGCGCCGGCTGACGGGGAGCGGCTTTATGAATATTTCGCGGAGCGGATGGCCGCACTTGGTTTGAAAACTGCCAAGGGCCGGTTTGGTGCTGATATGAAAGTGCGGCTGTTGAACGATGGCCCCGTCACCATCTGGATGGACACGGATCAGCTCTGAACTGCCGCCACACCCGCCCCCCCGCAGATGAGCCGCCAGCGGCTGCCCCAGGCACATTCCTTTGCGGCACTGCCGCCCCCCGCACACTTGCCCAGGTGCGGCAAGGACGCCGTTTTTTGGCGCAAAAACATCGATTCTTTCACAACATGGGTCAGCACACCTGCCCCTTCCTGCCAGATTCGTAAAATTTCCGTCAGCCAGAAGCACAAATATTTCCTGTCGCATTCCTGATGTTTTTTTGCTCTAAGCTGGGCATTACACGTAAAAACGGCACCTTACTTAAGAAAGGCGACACCGCCCCGACCGAAGCTTTCAGCCTGTTTACAGCTCCGCAAAGCGTTTCGAGAATAACGCTTGCGAGGTTGCAGCAAATGCGCAAATCTTGAACCACCAATCAAAAAACGGGTGCTTACAGCACCGCAACCAATCGGGAGAAATCTATGAACAGACACATGCAGTATCTGGCCAGCCAGGCTGCGGCAGGCAAGCTGTCGCGCCGCGACTTCCTGGGCAAGGCGGCCGCACTGGGCTTTACCGCTGTTTCCGCAAACCTGCTGCTGTCCAGCGCAGCCCAGGCCGCCGGCCCGCAAAAAGGCGGCACCCTGCGCATGGCGCTGCAGGGCGGCTCCACCACCGACAGCCTGGACCCGGCGCTGACCACCAACCAGGTCGGCCTGATGCTGATCCGCATGTGGGGCGAACCGCTGGTTGAGCTGGCACCCGACGGCGGCATCGAAGGCAAGGTCGCCGAAAGCTTTGAAGCCTCCGCCGACGCCAGCGTCTGGACCTTCAAGCTGCGCCCGGGCGTGATGTTCTCGAACGGCCAGGCGGTGACCGCGGACGACGTTGTCGCCACCATGGACCGCCACTCGGGCGAGGAAACCAAATCCGGCGCCCTGGGCATCATGCGCGGCATCAAGAACGTGCGCGCCGACGGCGACACCGTTATCTTTGAGCTGGACTCGCCCAACGCCGACCTGCCCTATCTGCTGTCCGACTACCACCTGGCAATCCAGCCCAATGGCGGCAAGGACGATCCGGCAGCTGCCATCGGCACCGGCCCCTATGTGCTGAAAGACGTCAACATGGGCGTCCGTTTCGTGGCGGAGAAGAACCCGCACTACTGGGGCGACCTGGGCAATGCCGACACTCTGGAGCTGGTGGTGATCAACGACAACACCGCCCGTGTTGCCGCGCTGCAGTCCGGCCAGGTCGACCTGATCGACCGGGTGCCGCCGAAGACCGCCAAGCTGGTTGGCCGCGCCCCGGGTGTCACCGTGCACTCCACCGCTGCTGCCGGCCACTACGTCTTCATCGCGCATTGCAACACCGCACCGTTCGACAACAACGACGTGCGGATGGCGCTGAAATACGGCATCAACCGCCAGGAAATGGTCGACAAGATCCTGAACGGCTTTGGCTCGATCGGCAACGACACCCCGATCAACGCCTCCTACCCGATGTATACCGAGTTCGAGCAGCGTGAATATGACCCGGATAAGGCCATGTTCCACCTGAAGAAATCGGGCCACGACGGCGGCATCCTGCTGCGCACTTCGGACAACTCCTTCCCGGGCGCTCCGGATGCGGCGGCGCTGTTCCAGCAGTCCTGCGCCAGCGCCGGCATCAAGCTGGACATCAAGCGCGAGCCGAACGACGGCTACTGGTCGGAAGTCTGGAACGCGCAGCCGTTCTGCACCAGCTACTGGGGCGGCCGCCCGACCCAGGACCAGATGTTCTCGACCGCTTACAAGTCGGACGCAGACTGGAACGACACCCGTTTCTTCAACGAGCAGTTCGACCAGATCCTGGTTGCCGCCCGCGGCGAACTGGATGTTGCCAAGCGGACCCAGATGTATGCCGACATGTCGGCCATTCTGCGCGACGAAGGCGGCCTGATCTGCCCGATGTTCAACGACTTTGTCGATGCAACCACCGACAAGATCGACGGCTGGGTGGAAGGCGTCAAAGGCCAGCCCCTGATGAACGGCTACGCGCCTATGAAGATGTGGGTCAAAGCCTAATATGTCCCCGATCGTAAAACTTCTGGCTCAGCGCATTGCGCTGAGCCTTCTCCTGCTGCTGCTCATCTCCATGGTGATCTTTGCCGGCACAATCGTTTTGCCTGGTGATGTTGCTCAATCCATTCTCGGCCAATCCGCCACCCCTGAAGCCCTGGCCAACCTGCGCAAGGAACTGGGCCTGAACGAACCGGCGCTTCAGCGTTATTTCTCCTGGCTGTTCGGCGCCCTGCAAGGCGACCTTGGCACTGCTCTGACCAGCGGACAGGACATCACCACCGCAATTGCCGGCCGTTTCTGGAACACTCTGTTCCTGGCTTTCTGGGCTGCCGTGGTTGCCGTTCCCCTCGCGATTTTCCTGGGCCTTCTTGCCGTCCGCTTCAAGGACCGCTGGCCTGACAAGCTGATCTCGGCCGTCACCCTGGCCTCGATCTCGATCCCCGAATTCCTGATCGGCTACGTGCTGATGTTCTTCATTGCGGTGCAGCTGCGCTGGTTCCCGTCCGTTGCGATGGTCAACGACAGCATGAGCCTGTTTGAAAAGCTGAACGCCATCGCCCTGCCGATTGCCGTGCTGACACTGGTTGTTCTGGCCCACATGATGCGGATGACCCGCGCTGCGATCCTCAACGTGATGCAGTCGGCCTATATCGAAACGGCTGAGCTCAAGGGCCTCAACGCCTTCCAGGTGATCTACCGCCATGCTTTCCCGAACGCGATTGCGCCCATCGTCAACGTGGTGATGCTGAACCTCGCCTATCTGGTGGTCGGCGTCGTGGTGATCGAGGTGGTCTTCGTCTACCCCGGCATGGGCCAGTATCTGGTCGACCACGTGTCCAAGCGTGACGTGCCTGTGGTGCAGGCCTGCGGCCTGATCTTTGCCGCCGTCTATATCGGTCTCAACATGATCGCCGATATCGTCGCCATCCTGAGCAACCCGCGCCTGAGGCACCCGAAATGAAGAATATCCCCATTTCCGCACTCATCGGGCTGTTCTTCACCGCCCTGTACTTCCTCGGCGCCATCTTTGCGCCGCTGCTGGCCCCCTATGGCGTCGGCGAAGTGGTCGGCGATGTGTGGGAGCCCTCCAGCGCAGACTATCTGCTGGGCACCGACAACATCGGCCGCGACCTTCTCAGCCGGATGATCTATGGCGGCCGCACCACCATCTTCATCGCCACCGCTGCGACTGTTCTGTCCTTCACCCTGGGCTCTGTCCTTGGCTTCTTTGCCGCGGTGATGGGCGGCTGGGTCGACCAGGCGCTGTCGCGCTTTGTCGATCTGGTGATGTCGATCCCGACGCTGATCTTTGCCCTGGTGGTGCTGTCGGTTGCACCTGTCACCATTCCGATGCTGATCATCGTGATGGGCCTTCTGGATGCCACCCGCGTCTACCGCCTGGCCCGTGCCGTTGCGGTCGACATCGAGGTCATGGACTACGTCGAGGCAGCCCGCCTGCGCGGCGAAAAAACCGCCTGGATCATCTTCCGCGAAATCCTGCCCAACGCGCTGTCGCCGCTGATCGCCGAGATGGGCCTGCGCTTCATCTTCGCGGTTCTGTTTGTCTCCACCCTGTCCTTCCTGGGCCTGGGCGTGCAGCCGCCTGAGGCTGACTGGGGCGGCATCGTGAAGGAGAACAAGGAAGGCATCGTCTACGGCATTCCTGCGGCCCTGATCCCGGCCTTTGCCATCGCCACCCTGGCGATCTCGGTCAACCTGGTTGCCGACTGGGTGCTGAACCGGACCACATCGCTGAAAGGAGGCCGCGGATGAGCGATACCCTGTTGAAAGTCCGCGACCTGAAAATCGGCGCGACCATCTACCCGCCGGGCGAACGCCCCCGCGACATCGAGATCGTGCACGGGGTCAGCTTTGACCTCGCGCCCGGCAAGGTCTTGGGACTGATCGGCGAATCCGGCGCCGGCAAATCGACCATAGGCCTTGCGTCAATGGCCTATGGCCGCGGCGGCGTGAAGATCACCGGCGGCGAGGTCTGGGTCAACGGCCGCGACATCCTGAAGGGCGGCCACAAGGACATCCGCAAACTGCGCGGCGCCGAGGTGACCTATGTGTCGCAATCGGCGGCTGCCTCCTTCAACCCGGCCAAGAAGATCATGGACCAGGTGGTTGAGGCAGCGGTGGAGCAGAAAAAGTTCTCCCGCAAGGAGGCCGAAGACCGCGCGCGCACCCTGTTTGCCAAGCTGGGCCTGCCGGATCCGGACAATATCGGCGAACGCTACCCGCACCAGGTGTCGGGCGGCCAGCTGCAGCGCTGCATGACCGCACTGGCGCTCTGCCCGGAGCCGGATCTGGTGGTGTTCGACGAGCCGACAACCGCGCTCGACGTGACCACCCAGATCGACGTTCTGATGGCGATCAAGGAAGCAATCCGCGACACCGGCGTGGCCGCGCTCTACATCACCCACGACCTGGCGGTTGTGGCACAGGTGAGCGATGACATCATGGTGCTGAAGATGGGCAACACCGTCGAATACGGCAATGTTGACCAGATCATCAATGATCCGCAGGAGGAGTACACCAAGGCCCTGGTCTCGGTCCGCTCCATCGAGCATGAGGAAAAGGCCCCGACCCCCGATCCGGTGCTGAGCGTGCGCAATATCACCGCGCGCTACAAGGGCACCCAGTTCGACGTGCTGCACAATGTGAACGTCGATCTCTACCCCGGCCAGACCCTGGCGGTGGTGGGGGAATCCGGGTCCGGCAAATCCACCCTCGCCCGGGTGATCACCGGCCTCTTGCCGCCGCGCGAGGGCGAGATCGAATTTGCCGGCCGCAAGCTCTCGCCGGATCTGGCGGGCCGCACCCGCGAGGACCTGCGCGAGCTGCAGATGATCTACCAGATGGCGGACGTCGCGATGAACCCGCGCCAGACCGTCGGCACCATCATCGGCCGCCCGCTGGAATTCTACTTCGGCATGCGCGGCGCGGAAAAGAAGAAACGGATCATCGAACTCTTGGATGAGATCGAACTGGGCGAGAAGTTCATAGACCGCTACCCGGCGGAACTGTCCGGCGGCCAGAAGCAGCGCGTCTGCATTGCCCGCTCGCTGGCGGCCAAGCCCAAGATGATCATCTGCGACGAGGTCACCTCGGCGCTCGATCCGCTGGTGGCAGACGGCATCCTGAAGCTGCTCCTGGATCTGCAGAAGATTGAGGACGTGGCCTATCTCTTCATCACCCACGATCTGGCGACCGTGCGCGCCATCTCCGACAACATCGCGGTGATGTATCAGGGCAAGGTCCAGCGCTACGGCGGCAAGTCCAAGGTGCTGAGCCCGCCGTTTGACGATTACACCGACCTGCTGCTCAGCTCTGTCCCCGAGATGCGGCTGGGCTGGCTGGAAGAGGTGATCGCCAACCGCAAGATGGAAAGCGCCGGCAACTAAGCTCTCAGCGCTTCTGAAACAGCCCCTGCCCGCCCGGGCGGGGGCTTTTTCATTCAAAAATGCATCTGAATGTGATATTTTTTCGCCACCGGGGAGAATGCGGCGGACCCAGCTGCAAATAACAGCAACATCAAAGATGTGCGGCTTTCTTCGTACAGGCCCAGCCGGAACTTTCCGGGCAGTTTTGCTTGCGCAGGCAGAACAGGAGGGACTGTCATGAAAGACTGGGCCATTCACGGGTTTGAAATCGCCAATTGCAACTGCCTCCCCGGTTGCCCCTGCCAATTCTCGCAGCTGCCCAATGACGGCACCTGCGAAGCGATGCTGACTTTCCGCATCGACAAGGGGCACCATGGGGATACGGTTCTGGACGGGCTGCTGGCCGCCGCCATCTACAAATGGCCCGGCGCCATTCACGAAGGCAATGGCGAGATGCAGCTCATCATTGATGAACGCGCCACGCCGGACCAAAAGGCCGCGCTGGAGGCCATCATGACCGGACAGGACACCGATGAGTTCGCCACTATGTTCTTTGTCTTCAACGCGATGTGCACGACCCGGCATGAAACTCTCAGCGCCGCCGTGTCGCTGAGCTTTGATGCGGAAACCGGGATTGGCCAGGGCAAGGCAGGCAGCATCGGCGAAACGAAGGTCGCGCCGATCGCCCATATCGTCTCCGGCGCGCCGCATTCGGTGCAGATCAAGCTGCCGAACGGGTTTGAATATTCCGAAGCCTCCGTATGCCAGGGCACGACCCGGACGCCAGGCTCGGCCATCAGCTTGGAAAAGAACAGCGGAACCCACGCCCATGTCGCCGAATTGCACCTGACAGGCAGAGGCATTGACCGGGCGGCCTGACGCTGCCGCGGCTCCGGACCGGCACGGACCAGGCGCGGCAGAAAGACTGGCCCGCCATGAGCAGGCGGTTGTCCTTGGTGCGGTTGCTGCGGTTGTGCTGCTGAGCGCGCTATATACGGTGGCCGGCATCGGTATGGGGATGAGCGCCATCGAGATGACCCGCATGGCCCGCCCGATCGGGGAGCCGATGCAGATGGGCGGGAACACAGTCTGGACGCCTGCCTATGGGGCGCTGATCTTCCTGATGTGGTGGATCATGATGATCGCCATGATGACGCCCAGCGCTGCCCCGATGCTGCTGCTGTTCACCGCGATCAAGAAGGCCGGTGCCAGCGCGCTGCAAGCGCCGGTTCTCAGCCTGCTGTTCCTGGGCGGCTACTTACTGGCCTGGGCCTTCTTCTCTGCGGCTGCCACCGCCCTGCAATGGCGGCTCGAAACAATGGGCCTGTCCGATGGCCCGATGATGTCGCTCAGCAGCCGCGCCCTTGGCGGTGCGGTGCTGCTGGCGGCGGGCGCCTATCAGTTCACCCCCTACAAGCACGCCTGTCTCAATCATTGCCGTATGCCGGTGCAATTCCTGACTGCGCATAATCGCAGAGGCGCGGCCGGTGCTGTTCTGATGGGCGCCCACCATGGAACCTTCTGCCTGGGCTGCTGCTGGGCATTGATGCTGCTGCTGTTTGCCGGCGGCATCATGAACCTGTACTGGATCACCGGCCTGGCGCTTTATGTCCTCGCAGAAAAGACCGTTCCGTACCCAAGGGCGTTTGCCTTCGCCACCGGCGCGCTGCTGATCCTGGCAGGCCTTTACGTTCTGGGCACCGCATTCTGACAGCCTGCCCGCCTGCGGCATCCGTTTCTGGGGAATGTTTCCCGGGGAAGTGGCGGAAACAGGCCATTCTGCCGTTTTTTTTGAATGGCAATTCAAGAATCAGGCATGAAGATGCAGCACTGAGGCCTCTGCCATGCAAAAGGATTCGGCGAATGGACAACAAACTCCTGCTCATCATTCTGGACGGTGTGCCGTGGCGCAATTTCCGCCGCCTGTTCGGCAACCTCGAAGGCTGGGTTGACAGCGGCGACGCGCGCGTCTGGAAGCTGCGGGCGGTTCTGCCGTCGATCTCGGCCAGCTGCTATGCCTCGATCCACACCGGCGTGGCGCCCGCCATCCATGGCTGCACCGGCAACGCCAATGTGTTCCGGCTGAAAGAGAAAGACGTGTTCAGCCAGGTCCGCGAAGCGGGCGGCGTGACCGGTGCCGTTGCGCACAGCTACTGGTCCTCCTTCTTCAACCGCCATCCCTTCGATTACGTGCGCGACATCGAATATGACGAGCCGGAAAGCAAAACCATCAACCATGGCCGCTTCCACTCGATGACCGGCTATGGCAAGGACAATCAGATGACGCCCTCGGATGTCGACCTGTTCGGCACCCTGACCAACCTTTGCCTGCGCTTCGGCCTCGATTACGGCATGCTGCACACCTGCACCCTGGACAGCATGGGCCACCGTTTTTTCCACGACTGCCAGGAAATGGACCACGCCTGTTTCGTGATGGACGAGATGCTGGCCCCCTTCATCACCCGCTGGCGCGACCTGGGCTATGAGGTGATCGTCACCGCCGACCACGGCCAGGACGAGCGCGGCCACCACGGCGGCCGCGGCGCGCTGCAGCAGGAAACCGCGCTTTATTACTTTGGCGATGCGGACGGGCCGGACCAGGGCGACGTGATCGACCAGCGCCAGCTGGCCCCGACCATCCTCAAGCGCCTGGGCGCGCCCATTGCGGAGACCATGAAGGCGGAGCCCTTCCTGAAGTAACCCCAGGCTCCTGACTTTTTACGGCGGCTCTGTGCTAGACTGGCACGCAGCCGCCGTTTTCATTTGTCAGGAAGGATTGCCATGAAATCCCTTGTGTTTGCCGTTTCCCTGCTGGCCTCCCCGGCTCTGGCCAGCGACGCCTGCCACGATCTGTGGTTCACCCGCAACGCGGTGATTGACCGGGCTGGCTACTGCTTCGGCTCACCGCTGGGCCAGGCTGTGTTCAACAACGGCGACTGCACCGGCAAATCCGTCTCGCTGCCGCCGCAGGCCGAACGCATGGTGGCCCTGGTCAAGCAGATGGAATCGCGTTTCGGCTGCCGGGTGAACAACAAGCAGACCTATCTGGATCTGGACGATCTGTTCCTGCGCTACCAACTGTGGGACCTGCCGGTCCGCGATGAGTTCGAAAGCGCCTGCCTGGGCTGGCTGGGCCCGGTTATCGGGCTGCGGGCCGGGCACAGGCCGGATGCGCCGCTGATCGGGCAGATCACCCCCGGCGATTATGTCAGCTATTCGCATATCCCGGCCGGCAGCTGGACTTATGTCACCACCTCCGGCCCGGACTGGCAAACCGTCAGCGGCGGCTGGCTGGACACATCGCTGTTTCAGGAGCAATGCCGGGACTATGCCGGCTAGGCCGCGCTGCTACTCATCATAGGACCAGATCCCCTGCCCCAGCGCCTCAATGGCAATTGAGATGCGTTCGAAACTGTCGCGGGCCCGGGTCACGCTGTGGCGCGCACGCAGGTAGCCGTGAATGAGCCCCGGTTCATTGATCCAATGGGCCTTGCCGCCCGCGTCCAGAATGCGGTCGCGGTAGGCGCGGGAGTCATCGCGCACAGGATCGCAATCCGCCGTCACCAGCACTGTCGGCGGCAAGCCCGAAAAATCGCTGTCAGCCAGCGGCGCAAACAGCGGGTCGGTTTTGTGCTGCTCGCCAGCCGCACGGATATCCGTGTAGTAAATCACATCCTCGCGCGTCAGCATTGGCGCCTGCGCGTGCTCTACGTAGGATCCCTGGTCCAGATCGCCGCCAAAGGCGCCGTAGACCAGCACCTGGCCCAGGATGGCATCGGTCCGGCCGCGCGCGTGATGCGCCACCGCCGCACACAGATTGGCACCAGCGCTGTCGCCTGCCAGCACGATCCCCTTGCCATAAACCTCCTCGGCCCACTCCAGCGCCGCCCAGGCGTCCTCGAATGCGGCGGGGTGTTTGTGTTCGGGCGCCAGCCGGTAATCCACCGCCACCACGCGGTAGCCGGTCTGGGCGCAGATCTCGGCACAGACATCATCGTGGCTGTCCAGCCCCCCGACCACAAAACCGCCGCCATGGCAGAACAGCACCGTGCGGGTCGGATCGCCCGCTGTATAGACACGCACCGGCACCCCTTTGGCAGAGGTATCCGCAGCTGAGACCACATCCGGCCGCGGCACCCGGAATTCCCGCGCCATACAGTCATAGATGCGGCGCTGCTCCTCGATCGGCATATCAACGGCATCATCGGGATAAAGTTCCCCAGTCTTCTGGATGAAGTCCCAGGTCTCCTCGTCGATCAGCCGTTCATAATCCATCTGCGAGCCTCCCTGCGCGCCCTGTTTTCCAGAGCCTAGGCAGAGTCTCCCGTAAATGGAATGCCTGAAAGAAAAAGCGCCCCGGAGGGCGCCCTTTATCCCACGCCCTGCGGCAGGATCACGCTGCCGCGGCAGGCTCCCAGGGCCGTGTGAAATTGTTCAGCACGCCATTGATCTCCGCCTCCGGGCTGCCGTTGGCGGCGACCTGCGCCACCAGCCCGCGTTTCTTGTCATCAATGACGCTGACAACACGGGCGGCCACGCCGGCCTGCTCCAGCGCGCCATTGTAAACGCGGGTGATCGCCATCTTGCGCAGATCAGGCTTGAACACCTTGCCTACCGCGGTCTTCGGCAGCTCCTCCAGCACCGTCAAATGCTTGGGGATCGCGGCCCGCTCATGCACATGCACCTTGCAGTACTCCAGCAGTTCCGCCTCGCTGACGCTGGCGCCATCGACCAGTTCGACAAAGGCGCAGGGCAGCTCGCCCGAATGCGCGTCCGGCTGGCCGATCGCCCCGGCAAAGGCCACCGCATCATGCCCCAGCAGCGCCTCCTCGATCTCAGCCGGGTCGATGTTGTGGCCGCCGCGGATGATCAGGTCCTTGGCGCGGCCTGTGATCCACAGGTAGCCATCCTCGTCGATCCGCCCCAAATCGCCGGTGCGCAGGTATTTCTCCTGGTAGTAGAGATCCGCGTTCTTGTCGGCCTCGGTATAGGTGTTGCCGGCAAACACGCCCGGGTTCGATACACAGATCTCCCCCACCTCGTCAGGTCCGCATTCCAGCGCCCCGTTGTTGGTCTGCTTGACGATGCGCACATCGGTATAGGGGAACGGGATGCCGACGGACCCCACCTTCTTCTCACCGCCCGGCGGGTTGCAGCTGACCAGGCAGGTGGCCTCGGTCAAGCCGTAGCCCTCAACAATGGTGACGCCCGATGCGCTCTCAAACCGCTTGAACAGCTCCATCGGCATTGGTGCCGAACCGGAAAAGGCAGTTTTCACCGACGAGATATCGGCATCCACCTCCCGCTGCATCAGCGCCGACACGGCCGTAGGCACGGTGATGATAAAGGTGATCTTCCAGCGCTCGATCAGTTTCCAGAAATTGTCGAACACGCCCTCGCCGCGATACCCCTGCGGCGTCGGGAAAACCACATGCGCGCCAGAGGCGATGGCCGCCATCATGATCACATGCACCGCAAAGACATGGAACAGCGGCAGCGGGCACATGATGTTGTCTTCTTCGGTGAACAACAGGGTGCTGCCCAGCCAGCCATTGTAGACCAGCCCCGAATACTTGTGCTGTGCCACCTTGGGCATCCCGGTGGTGCCGCCGGTGTGGAAATAACACGCCACCCGGTCGCCTTCGCTGTCGGCAAAATTCAGCGTCTTGGGCTGTTTCGCCATCTCCTTGGAGAAGTTCAGATAGTCTGCATGGCTGGGCCGGCCGTCCATCTTGGGCCGCACCAGCGGCACGATCCAGGATTTCGGCGGCGTCAGATAGCGGTTCAAGTCCACTTCCAAAACCGTGTTCACGCCCGGCGCATGGCGCACTGCCTCAGCCACCTTCTGCGCCACATCCGTTTTCGGGAAGGGCCGCAGGGTGACAACAACCTTGGCCTTGGTCTCCCGCAGGATGGAGGCGATCTGCTCCGGCTCCAACAGCGGGTTGATCGGGTTCACAATCCCCGCCACCGCGCCGCCCAGCATGGTGACCAGCGTCTCGTTGCAGTTGGGCAGCACATAGGCCACCACGTCCGTTTCGCCGATCCCCAACGAGCGGAACATGTTGGCGGCCTGGCTCACCTGCTCCTTCAGCGTGCGCCAGGTCAGCGTCTCCGCCTTGTCCTGCGGCCCGGAGAAAATCTGATAGCTGACTGCCTTGCTGTTCGGGTACTTGTCCGCAGTGCGCGACAGCAGCCCGTACAAAGTGGCCGGCAGGTCCCGCGCCTCATACGGCATTTCATTCTGCAGCGCATCGCGGTCCGCGTTTCCGGAAAAACCCATAATTCTCCTCCCCGTTCCCTCCCCCGGTGCACAGCCGGTGTACGGGTGGTGCACGGAGTGTGACTCTGTTTTTGCCCAGACTATTGCAAACGCGTGATTGCGCAAGCGCCGCGGCAGGGTCACGCCAAGGCAGCTTGCAGCATGACGTGGCGCCAGTTCGCGGCAACGGGCGGTTTTCAACGAAAAACGCCCCGGATCAGCTCCGGGGCGCTTCTACTGCAAATCTGCTCAGCGCTTATTCCGCCGCCAGCCCTTCGGTGAACTGCAATTTGGCCAGCCGCGCATAAAGCCCGCCCGCGGCCACCAGTTCGTCATGGGTGCCGCTGGCAACGATCTGCCCTTGGTCCATCACCACGATCCGGTCGGCCTTTTTCACCGTGGCCAGACGGTGCGCCACGATCAGCGTGGTGCGGCCCTGGCTCAGCTCATCCACCGCGGCCTGCACCAGACGCTCGCTTTCCGCATCCAGCGCCGAAGTCGCCTCGTCCAGCAGCAAGACCGGCGCATCCCGCAGAATGGCGCGGGCAATGGCAATCCGCTGTTTCTGGCCGCCTGACAGCATTACGCCGCGCTCACCGACAAAACTGTCATAGCCGTCCGGCAGTTTCGAAATAAACTCATGCGCCGCGGCCGCTGCAGCCGCGGCCTCGACCTCGGCATCGGTGGCCTCAGGCCGGCCGAACCGGATGTTCTCGCGCGCGGAGGCGGCAAAGATCACCGGATCCTGCGGCACCATCGCAATATGGCGGCGGAACTCATCCCGCTGCAGCTGCGTCAGCGCCACACCATCCAGTTTCACCGCGCCCTGGTTGGGGTCATAAAACCGCTGCAGCATCTGGATGATAGTGGTCTTGCCCGCGCCCGACGGGCCGACAAAGGCCACAGTCTCACCGGGTCTCACCGTCAGCGACACCTCGTCCAGCGCCGACACATCCGGACGCGACGGGTACCGGAAGGAGACGTTGTCGAACGCAATCTCCCCCTTCACCGGCGCGGGCAGCACCTGGGCCGCAACCGGGTCCAGCACGGTATCCTCGGCATTCAGCAGCTCCACCAGCCGCTCGGTTGCACCGGCAGCGCGCTGCAGCTCGCTCCAGATTTCCGACAGCGCCGCGACCGATCCGGCCACCAGCACCGCATAGATCACGAACTGGATCAGCGTGCCCTCGGACATCACACCGGCGCGCACGTCGTTGGCGCCCATCCACAAAACGCCCACGATGCCGGAGAACACCAGGAAAATCACAATCACCGTCAGCATTGCGCGGGTCTGGATACGGCGGCGCGACACGTCATAGGAGGTTTCGGTCAGCTCGGAAAACTTCTCGCGGCTGGCGCTCTCGTGGGTGAAGGCCTGCACCGTCTGCACTGCCCCCAGCGCCTCGCCCGCGTTACCGGAGGACGCCGCGATCCAGTCCTGGTTTTCCTTGCTGATGGCGCGCAGGCGGCGGCCCAGCACCAGGATCGGCACGATCACCGCCGGCACGATCAGCAGCACCATCATGGTGAGCTTCGCCGAGGTCAGCAGCATCAGCACCATGCCGCCCAGGAAAATCAGCAGGTTGCGCAGCGCAATCGATACCGACGAGCCCAGCACCGACTGGATCAGAGTGGTGTCGGTGGTGATCCGGCTCAGCACCTCGCCGGTCATGATGCGTTCATAAAACTCCGGGCTCATGCCGATCACCCGGTCGAACACCGCCTTGCGGATATCGGCCACCACCCGTTCACCCAGCCGCGTCACCAGCGCATAGCGCACACCGGTGCCTACGGCTAGCAGCGCCGCGATGACCAGAGCGGCACTGAAGTAAAGGTTCAGCAGCTCGGAATCAGACACCCGGAAATTGTCCACCACCCGGCGCACCGCCAAGGGCAGTGTCAGCGACAAAGCCGCCGTCAGCACCAGCGCGCAGGTTGCTGCCATCATCAGAAGGCGGTAGGGGCGCATGAACGGCCACAGCGCCGACAGCACGCCAATCTTCCGGGATTTCTCCCGCTCTTGCTCCGCATTCGGGGCCGCATTATTCCGCGCCATTCCGGATCCTTCTGCACTTTGGTCCCGCGGGTCCCGATGCCCGCATAATTGCCAAAGGTTCATGGCCCCGCAGGCCCCGCGCGTCAAGCGCAGAGCGGGTTTAAAACGCAAGCCGGGGATCCCAAGCCGCGCTGCTAAACGCCGCATACCAACAGTTCAGGGAGACGCTGGAGCGGGTAGCGGGAATCGAACCCGCACCTTAAGCTTGGAAGGCTCTTATGATACCATTTCACCATACCCGCTCAGAGTGTTTGCTGATTTAGGTGAAGCTCAGGGGAAGGTCAACCACCTTGTTTTCGTTTGCGTTTGGCGCCGAAAAAAAATCCGCTCACCTCTTGCGGTTCCCCGGGCATGCCCCCCAGATCTAAGCCAGCCCAGCGGCACAGCCGCAGCCTCAGCAAACCGGGATCCCGCCTTGTCTCAACCACCGCGCACCGCCATCCTGACAGCCCATGGCCAGCCCTCTGCACCCGCGCCGGCAGAAGCCTCCCTGGCAGATCTTGCGGCCAGGGTGGCAGGCCATCTGCCCGGCTGGGATGTGCGTTCCGCAACCCTTGCCGCCGCCGGACGCCTGGAAAAGGTCATGGAAGACGGCGCCGTTGTTTATCCCTTCTTCATGTCGCGGGGTTTTTTCACCAGCAAAGCGCTCCCAGGCCGGCTGCAAGGGCGGTCCTACCGCATGGCCGTGCCCTTCGGCCTTGATACCGGCTTGCCGCAGATCACCGCAAACGCCGTGCAGCAAGCTGCGGCGGAACAGAATTGGCCTCTCAGCTGCCTTCATCTGCTGCTGGCCGCCCATGGCTCCGCCCGCGGCCCCAAGGCGGCGGAGGCCGCAGAAAAATTTGCAGCCCGGCTGCGTCCTTTGCTGCCGGGCTGCGCGCTGTCGCTTGGCTTTGTCGAGCAATCCCCCCGCGTGGAAACGGCCGCAGCCCCGTTGCCCAGGCAGGCCATTTGCCTGCCGTTCTTTGCCCAGTCTGGCGATCACGTCACAGGAGACATCCCCGAAGCGCTGGAAACAGCCGGGTTTCAGGGGCTTGTGATGCCGTCCGCTGGCGGCCTGCCAGGGGTCCCGGCCCTAATTGCCCAAGCCATTCAATCCGCGGCCGCTGCCGACAGCATGTGACCACCGCGGGCTCAACGCGGTGAAGCGCTCCCGGCGATCTGCAATGTCAGCGCGGCCCGGAACCTCAGGACCTCAAAAGCAGCTTGCTTGACCCGACGGCTTCGGCAAGACGCTGATAGTGGATGGAACGTGTTCGGGAAGAGTTTGCAGACCTGAGAAGTGTCGTTTCAGCTTCAGACACTATTCGGAATGCTTCGGCTTTGACGGTTTCAATCGCTTCAGGTGCCACGGGACTTATCGGTGGCGTCAGCCGTTGCGCCTGCGATGAACTCCCGGGCAGCCGCACTCTCACTCTTGGCTGCGTCCCGTCAGTATTCCGCCGCACCAGGCTCCTGAGCTCAGAGGCGGCTTGATGCAACGTTCGTTTTGCCCGTCTCAAATCCGAATTGTTCGGGATCTCATCCGCCGCAGTTTGCAGCGTTCTGGCCAGGCAATCCACGACGTATTTGTCCGGAATTTTACCGCACGCTATGGATGCCTCCTGTATTTTAAGCGCAATGTTGCTTATCGCTTCTTCAGATGCAGGGGCAGATGCGTTTGCCCCCCCTCCCAAATCAGTGTCATTATTCGTTCCGGCATTCGTGTTGCCTCCGCCAGTCTGTCCTGTGCCGATCGAAGGCCCTGTCACTTGCGCCAAGTGGAGAAGTTTTGGGAACTCAATTGGACTTGAAGATTGCCCGTTTATTGCACTCCCCCCGGCCGAAGTTGCGTGACCTGAAACCGCACTGGCCAAGAGAGCGTTTATTAATAGATACCGCACATCCCGCTTCATAGTTCCCCCCAACACATTTCACAAATTCCAGCATCGACTCCGCGAGAGGGCAACTGCATTCCCCCGTCACGCCAAGACAATTCCAGATATCCCCCCTTGAACATCGGTTCCGCCGAACACTCCAAAACCTTTCTAGGAGGTTCAAACGGGCAGCAAAAAGTTGGATTCTGTCAAGTCATGCTCCCCAAGCAGTAAAATCTCAAAACCGCCATCAAGGAAACTTGGATCCGGAACATTATCCGAAACAATACTGGCGATAATATGGGTCCCCTCAGCATCCGTGGTGATACCTAAGACAATATCCACATCTTCAAGCGGTTCTCCGACAGTAGGCTCGTGATCAGAATCGCCATCATCCGGCCAAAGATGCTCAAACACGTCAACAAACACAGGCTCATCGGCGCCAGGCGGGAAAGAAATAACCGTTTCGACAAGATCCACATGAAGATTTTGCCCCCGGATTTCATCCAGGATGATGCCGCTGAGATCAATCTTGTCAAAAGCGTCGTCGAAATCCTCGATAACATCACGGCGCTCCGCGCCCTCGCCATTATCCGAGAAGCTTCGAAACACAAAAACGTCCATTGTTTCTTCAGACGGGCCGCCCGACAAAGTGTCTGCTCCGCTCCCCCCGGTCAGCCGGTCTTCGCCTGCGCCGCCCCTTAGAACATCGCCGCCAGCCCCGCCATCAAGCTGGTCCGCCCCGTCTCCGCCTTCAAGCGAATCCTGGCCACCCTCTCCAAAGATACTGTCTTCTCCGTCACCGCCAAAGGCACTGTCCCGGCCGCGTCCGCCTTCGATGGAATCATTGCCATTTCCGCCGAATAACCGGTCGCTGCCTGCCCCAGCTATTAGGGTGTCATTCCCGCCCCCTCCTCTCAGGACATCGTCTCCGCCCCCGCCCGCAAGGGAATCTGCACCGCTGCCGCCCTTTAATGTGTCGCTGCCCCAGCCTCCCATAAGGGTATCATTGCCTTTTTCTCCTAATAACCGGTCAGCTCCGGAGCCTCCTTCCAACCGGTCCCCCCTGTTACCGCCAAGGATACGATCCTCACCGCCCCCGCCCAACAAAACGTCCTTGCCCCCTCTGCCGTTAAGGACGTCATCGCCTTTAAACCCAAAAATTGTATCCGCCCCGGATGATCCCGTAAAATCATCCTCCCCGCCATAGAACATGTTAAAGAAAGAATTCCCCGTTTCCGGATTTTCCTTGAAAACGTTAATTGCCGGGATATTCAAGCCTGTCACAGAAAACACATGATCACCTTCTGCCTTTTCAGAAGACGAATACTGGTGATATTCCTCTATATCGCCCTCGGTGATGACATACCTTGCGATATCATCCTCGCCACGATCATTAAATTTGAGTCCCCGTATTAAGTACTCTGCATAAAAACTTTCAGTGGCTTCGCTCCGAAGAATGACATACCGCAACTTCGCTTCGTTATCGACAAATTCTCCGATGTCAAAATAGATACTTCCAACATCAGACCCGACTTCGAAGGGGGAGGAAAACTCAACAACCGCCATTTCAGCAACCACCGTACAATACCCAACCCCGCAATAACACAAACGGCAGCCGGAAGGACCACTTACAACCAGACAAGAACCCTAAGACAACCATGGCGCAGTACATATCAAACGACGGCCATGAGAGTCCGAAATTCTCATGACAAACATTCGATTTCTCTTTGCGTGTCAGATGGTCTCAACCGCCCCTCAAGTTGACACTCAACTACAGCATTATATCATAAAATCATTTCTCTGTCCCCTTTGAAAAAGGCATAAAAACCAAGGCGGTTTGAAACAGCGGACTTTACCGTTTCTCTCTGTTCAGCTGGACGCTTAACACGCTTGATGAATGAAATCTGAAGTGACCCGCCCTTGTGTTCTTGAAACAATGGCTCGGAACATGACCCGCTCCGCCATGCGTCATGCGAAGCCTTCAGCCTGCTTGCGGTTGGCCATCCCTTTGGCGTTGGACGGCCGGCCTGACCGTTGCCGGCGCCTCGCGATGCGCCCGCAAAGCCTCGAGAGGCGAGGAATGTGAACAGAATAGAATAGTGAGAGGAACTGCGCGGCAGAGGCCCTTGCGCTCACCTTCGGAATCACCTAATACGCCCCTACCACATCGGCTTAGGCGAGTTGGCGGAGTGGTGACGCAGCGGATTGCAAATCCGTGTACACCGGTTCGATTCCGGTACTCGCCTCCAAACAAAATCAATCACTTATGAGATATTGAGCAACCCCCGCAGCGGGTTTAGTCTCTTTTTAGTCTCATGAATCTGATGGTTTTGGATGCTTAGGCATGTTCAGCAATGCTCACTTAGATTTCCACTCTGCATGAGTTCAAGGAGACAGCATTGCTGAGTTTCCCTTCTGATCCAGGATGTTCACATCCAGATTCGGGATACCCCAATGAGATTTATAAGTCTGGGCTTTGAAAAGTGCGGTATAGGCCGTGCGTTTCTTTGCGCTGCTGGATGCTGATGTATCCAAGCGATAGGCAGGACTTGTGCGTTCACACTCCAGCGCCCAGAAGCGGTAGCGGCTTTCACCGCCTATTTGATACTCGATGCCGTAGAGCGCATCTGGAATAATGTGCGTGTTCACTCCGCCAACGCAAACAGGAATCGCAAGCGGGTTCTTGGCGTTCCTCGTCGCCTCTGGTGCACGTGACAGGATTTCGTCAACGGGGACAAACCTCTGATCTGCGGTCGCTTGCGCCGATAGCTCAATCTCAAGCAGGGCCTCAATGATCATCATTGTGTGAAGAAACTGAGGGCTGAACGCTTCCCGGTTCCGGCGGGAGAAGGTGACAGCACGGTGTGGCAACGCATTCAGTGCTTCCAGGTAGGAAACACCCTTTTCGCTGATCTCATAGAGCATGGGTGTGGCGCGTGCATCAAACAGCGGCGCTTGCAGCATGGGCCGGTGAACAAATCCTGTCTCATGGAAAAGGTCGCCCAATCGTTCTGCCAAACGCTTTGGAGATTTCGGGGCCAGAATACGCGAGAGATGATCAAGGCGCAGATATCTGTAACGGTACAGCCATTCTAGAATCTGCTGATCGCGGGGCGTGAGCCGCAAGCGTTTGCCTCGCGGGCAGCGCTCGAACCGGCTTCGGCGTCCCAAAGTATCGAGGGAAGGCGTCACCATGGCATCGGTTCACCATTGTCTTGCGGAGGGCTGTTGTTTTCTTCTGGTTCTGAAGGCTCCTCCTGAGTTGAGCCAAGCTGGGTGTAATGCACCGCATAGCGCTCGCGCATGACATTTCTGATTTCTACGCGATCTTCTGCACTCATCCGAGGAGCTTGCTCCATCTGCCCTGGCTCAATGCCGAGCGAAATGGCACGTTTGGTCTGCCCCTTTATGAACGCGGCAAAATTGAGCTTGGTTTGCTCTGTGATGAACGTGGCATCAGCACGCAGATCGTTTGCCAGTGAACGGGCATCTTTGGCAGAGACGCCCCCTGCAAACTTGATCGCCGTGTTGGCCGAGATCGCATCCTGCAAGCGTGGTTCGAGCTGCCCCAAGAACTGATGCGCCAGCACCATCCCCACATTGTACTTGCGGGCCTGTGACAGGATGATGCCGACGTTACGATCAAAGTAATCGCTTGCTTCATCCACATACACAAAGGTTGCTTTCCGCTCTGATTTGGGAAGCACTGCCCGTTCTTGGGCCGCTTGGGCAATCAGCGCAATGAAGAACCGGCCAAAGATTTCTGTGCCTTGTTCTTTGAGGAGGTCTTTGGCCGTGTTGATCAGAATGACCTTACCCGCATTCATCTCCGCAAAGAGGTCAAGCTTGCTCTTGGGGTGCGTGAACATCCGCTCAAAGGTCTGGTTCTCCAAAATCCCATAGAGTCGGCGCACGACCTGACGTTTCGTGGCAACAAACTCTTTGCCGTTGAACTCCGTATCGAAAAACGTGCGGGCCGACCCTTCCAGCTTGTTGATGTAGGCTTGATATTTTTGAGCTGGGGAGCCTGATCTGACTGGTCCGGTTTGATTGTTAGTGCATGACTGGCCTTCGGTCCATCGGGACAATGGTTTCCGGCGCAGGCGGCCG